>DASQPR010000453.1:0-3017 GCA_035643815.1 Micromonosporaceae bacterium
AACGGCAGGACGTCGTCCGGCCCCTCCGGGCCGCCGAAGGAGACCAGCAGGAACGCGTCGTACGCCATAGCTGTCATCTTGCCTCGGAGCCTGGCTCCGGCCGGTCGTGCCCCCCGGCACCGAGGCGAACGCCACCCACCCGGCCCGACAACGACGGACAGTGACCGTCACTGATCGTGACGGGCCATGGTCGCCCGCGATGTCTCCCTACGGGGCTACGGATGAGTACTCATCCGCACCACACCCGCTGAACTGGCCGTTCGCACAGGCGTCGTGGAAACCAATTCGCCCATGAGAACACGCTGCGTATAAGTGGTGCGTCCGTGTGCTCGTCTGAAGCCCCGACGGGCGACCGGAGGAAGCACCGAGACTCATGACGATGCGTAGTGCCGAGCGCGCGCCGGCGGCGTCAGGCACCAACGGCGTGGAAACCCCCGTCTACGTGGATGATCTCGCCGGTGGTCGCCGGGAACAGGTCGGACATCAGCGCCACGCAGGCTTTCGCCGTCGGCTCGGCGTCAGTGAGACTCCAGCCGAGCGGCGCCCGCTGCGGCCACGCGTCCTCGAACCGGTCGAAGCCGGGGATCGACTTGCCGGCCATCGTCCGCAACGGTCCGGCCGACACGAGATTCGCCCGGATGCCCTTCGGGCCGAGGTAGCTCGCGAGATAGCGGTTCGTCGACTCCAGCCCGGCCTTGGCCACGCCCATCCAGTCGTACACGGGCCAGGCGACAGTCGCGTCGAAGGTGAGCCCGACCACGGCACCGCCGGCCGACATGAGGGGTAGGGCGGCCATCGCCAGCGCCTTGTAGGAGTACGTCGACACGTGCACCGCGCGGGACACGTCCTCCCAGGTGGCGTCCAGGAAGGTGCCGCCGAGTACGGTCGCCGGCGCATTGGCGATCGAGTGCAGGACGCCGTCGAGACCGTCGACGTGCTCCCGGACGCTGTCCACCAGCGACCGGAGCTGCTCGGGGTTGGTCACGTCCAGCTCGATGACCGGCGCCGGCTCAGGCAGACGCTTGGCGATCCGTTCCACGAGCGACAGCCGACCGAACCCGGTGAGCACGACCCGCGCCCCCTGCTCCTGGGCAAAACGGGCGACCGCGAACGCGATCGATTGGTCGGTGATGACGCCGGTGACAAGCAGCCGCTTGCCGGCCATGAGTCCAGTCACGCCTATGGGTCCCTTCTTGACTGACGGAAAAGCCTTTAGTGGCCCATTCCGAGGCCGCCATCGACCGGAATGACGGCTCCGTTCACGTACGCGGCGTCGTCGCTGGCAAGCCACGTCACCACCGCGGCGACCTCGCGAGGCAACGCCATGCGACCGGCCGGGATTTGCTTGAGATAGCTCGCCTTCAGGTCGTCGGCGAGCCTGGCGGTCATGTCCGTCTCGATGAATCCCGGCGCGACCACGTTGGCCGTGATGTTGCGGCTGCCGATCTCCCGGGTGATCGACCGGGCCAAACCGACCAGACCCGCTTTGCTGGCCGCGTAGTTGACCTGGCCGGCGCCGCCCATCAGGCCGACCACCGACGACACGAAGATCATGCGACCCCACCGGGCGCGAACCATCTTCGTCGCAGCTCGCCGAGCGCACCGCCACGAGCCCGTGAGGTTGGTGTCCACGACGCGGGTGAATTGCTCCTCCGACATCCGCATCAGCAGCGTGTCCTCGGTGATGCCGGCGTTGGCGACAAGCACCTCGACCCCACCTAGCTCGGCCTCGATCGCGGAGAAGGCGGCGTCTATCGAGTCGGCGTCGGTCATGTCGGATTGGACGCCGAACGTGCCGTCGGGAGCGCCGCTGCCGCGGTGCGTCACGGCCACGCGGTCGCCGCGTTCGACGAACGCCTCGGCGATCGCGAGGCCGATCCCCCGGTTGCCCCCGGTCACCAGCACCGTACGTGCCACCACAGCTCCCTGATTCGCTTGACGATTCGATGCCGCGTGGCCGCTGGAAACATGACGAGGGCACGCGGACGACACCGCACAGTATGGATCACGGTTGCGGCGGGGTCATGGCGAGCCGGCCGAGCCCGACGATCCGGTCGGTCAAGCAGCCCGAACGATGACGCTGGCCGAACGTATGTACTGCGGCATTCGGGGAGCGTGTAAGATCGCCCACGGCACAGATCCTCAAAGGATCGTCAAGGCGCCACATGCACATTGGCTGAGAGCCCTGGCGGGCACGGCATGCGGGAGGTGATCGCTGTGCGAGATAGCGATCCTCCGAGTCGTGGCCACGCCGCTCTGGTCAGCGTGCTCGTCCGCCGCTGACGCACCGGCTGTCGCGCGCCCGCCGCGCTTGACCACGACTCGAACCCAGCCCGGCTGGAAAACCAGCCCTGTTTCGTCGTGCCCGCCGATCCATCGCTGCGTCGGCGCGCGTTCGTGCCCGTCAGGGGGTTGTCATGCGTCGTTTCACCGTGCCATTCGGCTTCACCATCGTCGCGATGTGGATCCTCGCGCTGGTTGTGATGGTCAACTCGGGCCATCAAGCGGTCCACCACTAACGGCGGGCTGCCCGCGCGACGCGCATAGACGTCGACGCGCATAGACGTCGACGCGCATAGACGTCATAGCATCCGTGACGTCCAGAGCAGGCTCAGCCCGGCTGCGGCGAACGCAAACAACAATGCCGCGCCGACATACCACTGCGTTACCTCACGCGGCACCGTCTTGAATCCGATCGAGCTGCCCATGTCCTGGTAGACCTGTTTGAGCTCGGTCAGCGTCGCCGCCTCATAGAAATGCCCGTGCGTCAGCTGCGCGAGCTCCTGCAAGGAGGGCCGGTCGACGGGCACGCGCTGGGTCTCGCCTTCGATGTCCACGGTGCCGTTATCGGTGCCGAACGCGATCGTCGAGACCGGGACTTTGGCGGTCGCGGCCGCCTGCGCCGCCTCCTCGATCGGCCGGCCCGCTGTCCGGTAGCCGTCCGAGAGCAGCACGATCCGAGCGGGCGGCGCACCGGAGGCACCATTGGCCGGCACCGACTGGATCGCGGACAAGCA
>DASQPR010000454.1:0-3173 GCA_035643815.1 Micromonosporaceae bacterium
GCGCCGAGTTATCGGCGTGATCGTGATCCGCGGTCACGGCAGCGGCACATCGGCGAGCGCGTCGACCGGCGCCGGCGCCGGCGCCGGCTTCGATTGCGCCGTCGCGGTCGGTGACTCCTCCGTCGTCGCGGCGACGCGTCGCCAGCGAACATAGGCGAGCGCGGCAGCGGCAATGGCCAAGGCCCACACCATGTAGACGCCGGTCATGAATACGAGCGCGATGGCCGAAAGCAGCGCGATCACGGCCGCCCGGTGCGACCACGTGCCGCGGGGAAGCAGTCGCAGGGCGGCGGCCGTGCCAAGCACGTACACCAGAACGAACGAACCGGTCGTCAGCAGCACCGACGGTCGAAGCCCCACGCCGGTCAGCGCGGTGAGACCGAGTGCCAGCGCGGCCAACGCGGCCGTGACCAGCAGGCTGCGTCGCGGGACCTGGCCGACGCTGCTGCCGCGGGCGAACCAGGCGGGCAGCGCACAGTCGCGGCCCAGTGCGGCGCCCAACTTCGCAGAGCCCGCGAAGTATGCGTTCATCGCGCCCATCGACATCACGACCGCCGCCACCGCGGTGATCGATTTGACCGGGCCTCCGACGCCGATATTCAACAGATCCGACAGCGGCGCCGGGCTGGAGCCGGTGGCCGGCCCGAGCACCAGGATGCTCGCGGTCGCGACCCCGAGATAAAGTACGGCGACGAAGACCAGTGCGAATGCGGTCGCGCGGGTGATGTCCCGCTCCGGCCGGCGGAAGTCGGCCGCCAGCGACGTCATGGCCTCCCACCCGGCGAATCCCCAGACGAGCACGCCGGCGGCCGACGCGATCGCCAGATAGCCGTGTGGCGCGAACGGATGCAAGTTGGCGAGCCTCGCGTGCGGCAGGGACGTCGCGGTCGCCGTGACGAGAAGCAGCACGAGCAGCGATGCGAGGACGACCTGAAGTCGCCCCGATACCTGGACGCCGCCGAGATTCGCCGCCACTACGAGCGCGATCATGACGCCGGCCACGATCAGCGTCGTTCGCAGGCCGCCGCCGACGGCAGCGGCAACATACGCACCGCCGAACATGGCCGCGGCCGGCGCGCCGGTCGGCACCGCGAAGTAGAAGCACCAGCCGACCACGGCCGCCGTTCGAGCGCCGAATGCCCGTCGCACGTACGTCGACACGCCGCCCGAATCCGGGTGGCGGGCGCCGAGCGCGGCGAACGTCGCGGCCAGCGGTATCGACAGGACGATGAGGCCAGCCCAGGCGAGAAGCGATGCCGGACCGGCGATATCCGCGCCGAGCGCCGGCAGCCCGATCACGCCGGTCCCGAGCACCGCGCCCAAACAGATAGCGGTGCCCTGCACCAAGGACAGCCGCCCACTCATGTCGACACCGTAGCCGCCGGGTCCGACAATGGGAGTTCGGAGAATGCGACAAAACGGCATCGTTGCGGACGCTGAGGTGAGCGCCGCATGAACGCCGCCAAGAATCTTCGGTGGGTTGTCGATTCGGCCGACGCCCGGCCGTCGTACGAGTGGAAGCATCGAAAGTCGATGCCCGACGACAAGGAGCCTGCGATGGCCGAGTACCTGATCCTCATCTACGAGAGCGAAGCCGACTGGGAAGCCGCGGCGTCACCCGAGGTGTTCCAGCGGGTTATGGACGCGCACAACCGCTTCCCGGAGCAGGTCGAGGCGCTCGGCGCGAAGATCGTTTCTGGTCGCGCACTGCAGCCGACGACGACCGCGACGAGCGTACGGGGCGGCGACGCTGTCACCGATGGCCCGTTCGCCGAGACCAAGGAAGCGCTGGGCGGCTTCTACCTGATCGAGGCCAAGGATCTCGACCAGGCGCTGGAGGTCGGCAAGCTCTGCCCGGCCGAGTTCGGTGGCGTCGAGGTCCGGCCGATCATGGTGTTCGAGTGAGTCGACCGGCGGTTTCATGATCCCGCCGAGCGACGATCACGTCGCGAACGCGGTCGCCGACGCACACCGTCGCGAGTGGGCCTTCGTGCTCGCCGCGACGGCGCGCGTCGCCTCCGATATCGACCTCGCCGAAGAGTGCGTCCAGGACGCGTACGTTTCGGCGCTGGAGGCATGGAAACGCGTCGGTGTGCCGGACAACCCCGGCGCGTGGTTGACCACGACGGCCCGCCGCAAAGCGATCGATGCGCTGCGCCGTGACCAGACGCTGCGGGCCAAGCTTCCGCTGCTGGTCGAACCCGTGGATCCCGTGGTCGGCGGAGCGGACGAAGGGATGATCGATCAGCACGGCATTCCGGACGACCGCTTGCGGCTCGTGTTCACCTGCTGCCACCCTGCACTCGCCCGAGAGGCCCAGGTCGCATTGACGCTGCGCCTCGTCTGCGGCCTGACGACCACCGAGATCGCGCAGGCATTCATCGTGTCGGAGCCGACAATGGCGGCCCGGGTGACCCGAGCGAAGAAAAAGATCTCGGCGGCCCGGATCGCCTATCGCGTGCCCGATCAGCACGAACTGCCGGATCGGCTCGACGCGGTGCTCACCGTCGTTCATCTGCTCTATACGACCGGCCACACCGCTCCCTCCGGTGCCGTAGTGGTCCGACGTGACCTGGTCGAGCGTGCGCTGGATCTCGCACGCATGCTGCAGGGTCTCATGCCCGACGAGGGAGAGATCCGCGGTCTTCTTGCGCTCCTCTTGCTCACAAACGCACGAGCGGCCACGCGTACGGCACCGGACGGGCGTCTGCTGTTGCTGGAGGAGCAGGATCGCGCGAGATGGGATCGCGATGCCATCGCGGCCGGAGTCGGACTCGTTCTCGACGCACTGCACGCGGGCCGACCGGGCCGGTTCACGCTGCAGGCCGCCATCGCCGCCCTGCACGCGGAGGCTCCGAGCTATGCCGAAACCGATTGGCGCCAGTTGTTATCGCTCTACGATGCGTTGCTTCGGATCTGGCCGTCACCGGTCGTGGCACTGAATCGCGCAGTCCCAGTCGCGATGGTGCACGGACCCGAGCTCGCCCTCGCGCTGGTGGACGATCTCGCCGCCGATCGCCGGCTTGACGGTTACCGCTATCTTCCCGCCACGCGGGCCGACCTGCTGCGCCGACTCGGCCGGTGGAACGAGGCGGTCAGCGCGTACGAGCAGGCCCTGTCTTTGGCGGAAAACGATGCCGAACGCGCGTTTCTCGCCGGCCGGATCGCGGAGT
>DASQPR010000455.1:0-3098 GCA_035643815.1 Micromonosporaceae bacterium
ATCGTCTTCGCCCAAGACGCCTCGTCGGTGCGTGGCTGAGCCAGGAAGAGGAAATCCACATAGTCCACGATTTCCGATAAAACGCTGATTCGGGTCTGTGCCAGCGGTGCGGCGGCAGCGAACACGACCGGGTCGAAGTCGCCGGGCGCCCACGGCGGTGGCGCGATGGTCGCGGTACCGGTCAACCACGGCTGGCAGGCGTCGACGAAATCCTCCGGCTCGAGTGCGCGGATGTAATCGCCGTTGAATGCGCGGAGCTTCTTCTCGTCGAAAAACGCCGAGGACGGGTTCACGTCCTCGATGCGGAACTCCTCCTCGATGACCGACCACGGCACGATCTCGCGATCGCCGGACGGCGCCCAACCAAGCAGCATCAGATAATTGCGCATGGCGTCGGCGAGGTAGCCCTCGTCGCGGTACATCTCCAGCGCGACCTTGTCGCGACGCTTGGACAGCTTCTGCCGCTTCTCGTTCACCACGACCGGCACGTGCGCCCAGACCGGCGGCTCGTGCCCGAGCGCTTCCCAGAGCAGCTGCTGCTTCGGCGTGTTGGACAGGTGCTCTTCGGCGCGGAAAACGTGGGTGATGCCCATCGTCATGTCGTCGACGACGTTGGCCAGCAGGAAGACCGGCGAGCCGTCGGACCGGGCGATCACAAAGTCCTCGATCTTGGCGTTGTCGAACGTCGGCTCGCCTCGGATCAGGTCGACCACGCGCGTGCGACCCTCGTCCGGCGTACGGAACCGGAGCGCACGACCTTCGCCGGGGCCGAGGCCGCGGTCGCGGCAGAACCCGTCGTAGCCGGTGTACTTGTTGCCCGTACGGGCTTCGATCTGCTCGCGGGTGCAGTCGCAGTAGTAGGCGCGGCCGGCGGCGTAAAGATCGGCCGCGGCCGCCTTCTGTTTGTCGGCGAACGCCGACTGGAAGTACGGGCCCTCGTAGTCACCCCGCTTGATGCCGATCCAGTCGAGCGCGGACAGGATGCCTTCGGTCCACTCCGGGCGGTTCCGGGCCGCGTCGGTGTCCTCGATGCGCAGCACGAAGGCGCCGTTGTGTTGCTTGGCATAGATCCAGTTCTGCAGCGCCGAACGGGCACCGCCGACGTGGAATATACCGGTCGGAGATGGGGCAAATCTAACGCGAACCGTCACGTGATCAGACTAAGGGTTGGTCCCGGCAACCGATCCATGGGGTTTCAGCGTCTAGATAGCGTGAGTACCCTTCACTCGACCCACCGGCCCGGGCAAGCGAGGACCTAGATGACCATCCGATCGCGCACGTCGTCGCGACGCATAACCGCAGCTCTGATCGCTGGCGGTGCGCTGTTCCTCGCCGGTTGTACGGCGTCGTCGGGCACGCACTTTCGGGACTCCGGCGACGGCGGCGGAACGAACGCGGGCGTCGCGGTCACGACCGATCCGTCGAGCGCCCCGGGCGCACTCACCGTCACCCCGGCGGCGAACAGCAAGAACGTCGCGCCGAACGCGCCGGTCAAGGTCGAGGCGACCGCCGGTGCCACTGTGACGTCGGTCACCGTCACCGCCGGGTCGTCGACGATCAAGGGAACGCTGGCCTCCGACGGCAAGACATGGACCTCGACCAGCGCGCTGAAGTTCGACACGAAATACACCGTCACCGTCAGCGGCAAGAACCTGGCCAACGGACAGTCGCAGACCACGTCATCGTTCACCACCGTGAAGCCGACGAAGACGGTGTCGCCGCACTTGATCGCGAATGCGCTCCAGGCGCTCGACAGCGGGGCGACGTACGGCGTGGGTGAACCGATCATGGTGCACTTCGCGCATGCCATCCCGACGAGCGAGCGAGCGGCGATCGTCGACGCGCTGACCGTGACGTCGACGCCGCAGGTCGACGGACGGTGGCACTGGATCAACTCGCAGCAGGTCGACTACCGCGGCGAGGACTACTGGCCCGCCGGTGCCACCGTCACCGTCAGCGCGAAGTTGTACGGAGTCAGCCTCGGCAACGGCGTGTACGGCGGGGCGAACGCGCACGCCACCATTCACATCGGCGACAAGCACTACGCGGTGGCCGACAACAAGACGCACATGATGAAGGTCTACATCAACGACAAGCTCGTGAAGACCGTGCCGGTGAGCATGGGCATGGGCGGTTCGACCCGCGGCGCGCAGGGCCAGCTCATCAACTACTGGACGCGCAGCGGACCGCACGTCGTGATCGTGAAGTCCCCGACCGTCACGATGTCATCGGCGTCGTACGGCATCACCGACCCGAAGTCGCCGTTCTTCTACGCACCGGAGACGGTGCACGACGCCGTCCGGATCTCGTACAGCGGCGAGTTCGTCCATCTGCGTACGTGGACGGTCGGTGACATCGGCAAGCGGAACACGTCGCACGGCTGCGTCAACGTCGGTGCCGCGTACGCGTCCTACATGTACAAGCTGCTGCGTACGGGCGACATCGTGGACGTGGTCAACACGCCGGTGAAGGTCAGCTTCGACAACACGGTGGCCGACTGGGCCGTCCCGTGGTCCCAGTGGAAGTAACGCTCACCGAGCGTTACCTGCATGTGTCGCCGGTAGTCGGCCGTCCACCTATCACTCTGCTGGCGTTGTTGCTAGCAGAGTCGTAGGTCGCCGCCGACAGCCGTCGCCCGCAACAGCCGCGCCCGCAAAGGCCGCCGCCCGCAAAAGCCGCCGCCCGCAAGAAGCCGCCGCCGTAAAGCCGACCGCCCGCCCCAACATTGGGGCGGGCGGCGGCGTGCGGTCGGTCGGTGGCGTCAGCTCTCGCCGCCGGTCTCGCCGACGGGCGCGGCCGACACATCGTCGATCGCGTATTTGACCGCGGCGTCGGCCGGTGCCGAGGCTGGCACCTCGCCGCGGCGGGCGAGCAGCCGCAGCGTCGCGACCACGATCGACTCGGCGTCGACGTGGAAGTGCCGGCGCAGCGCGTGCCGTGTGTCCGACATGCCGTAGCCGTCGGTGCCAAGGCTCGTGTAGTCGGTCGGCACCCACCGCGAGATCAGGTCCGGAACCGCCCGCATGTAGTCCGACACGGCGACTACCGGGCCGCTGGTGCCGGTAAGCGCCGACGTCACGTACGGGACCTTCGGCTCG
>DASQPR010000456.1:0-4599 GCA_035643815.1 Micromonosporaceae bacterium
ACTCGGCCAAGATTGGGGTCTCGCGGCGTGGCGCCCCGACCGGCTGGCCGAAACGGGGTACGCGGCCTACCGAGACCTGCTGCGTCGGGTGTTGAGCCATGCCGGCGGCCTGCGCGTCGATCACGTGGCCGGTCTGTTCCGGCTGTGGTGGATCCCGCCGGGGGCGAGCGCCACGGACGGCACGTACGTCCACTACGACGCGGACGCGATGCTCGGCATCCTAGCCCTCGAAGCGGAACGGGCCGACGCAGTGGTGATCGGCGAGGACCTGGGCACCGTACGACCGGCCGTATCGCGGGCGCTCCGCTCGCGAAACATGTTGGGTTCCACGGTTGCGTGGTTCGCGCGCGACTGGGATCGACCCGGGAGTCCGTTCCTCGCGCCCCGCGACTGGCCGCGCAATGCGTTGGCCTCGATCTCGACGCATGATCTGCCGACGGCGTACGGCTTCCTGGCCGGCGTGCACGTCGAGGCCCGAGCCCGGCTGAACCTGCTGACCGAAAGCGTCGCGAGCGAACGGGCGCGTGCCAACGACGATCGCCGGCAGCTCGTGAAGATGTTGCGAGCCAACGGCTTTCTGCTCAGCGCGTCCGAGCGTCCGGGCCGGCGCGGCCCATCCGACGATGACATCGTGATAGCGATGCACGCTGCGCTTGCGGCGAGTCCTTCCCGCCTGATCGCCGCGTCCTTTTATGACGCGTTGGGTGAGCTGCGCCAGCCGAACATGCCTGGCACCACCGACCAGTATCCGAACTGGCGGATGCGGCTGCCGGCGTCTCTGGAGGAGATTCTCACCGACGGTCGAATCCGCTCGATCGCCCGATTATTAGCCGCCGGCCGACCGCGCTCCCACCCCCGTCGGCCGGGTCCGGCCGGCCGGGGCAAAACTGGCGTACCCGGCGACTAAGGTCAGCCGGTATGCGCCTTGCTACGTGGAACGTCAACTCGGTCACCGCGCGTCTACCGCGCCTTCTCGAGTGGCTCGACGGCACGTCACCCGACGTCGTGTGCCTGCAAGAGACAAAGACCTCGGACTTTCCGGTACGGGAGGTCGGCGACCTCGGCTACCAGGTCGCCGCGCTGGGCACCGGCCGGTGGAACGGGGTGGCGTTGCTATCCCGGGTCGGTCTCGACGAGGTCGCCGAAGGATTTGACGAGCAGCCCGGATTCCCGGATCCGGAAGCACGCGCGATCGGTGCCACGTGCGGCGGCGTACGGGTGTGGTCGGTATACGTCCCGAACGGCCGCACCGTCGACGATCCGCACTACACGTACAAGTTGGAGTGGCTGGCGGCTCTCCGCGAGGCGCTGGCGTCGACGGTCGCCTCGGGCGCGCCGTTCGCGGTCTGCGGTGACTTCAACGTCGCGCCCACGGATGCGGATGTCTGGGACCCGTCGGCATTCGTCGGCGCAACCCACGTGACCGGGCCGGAGCGCGAGGCGCTGACGGGCCTGCTCGGCCTCGGGCTTCGCGACATCGTGCCCGAGCCGATGAAGGGCCCGAACCCGTTCACGTACTGGGATTACCGGGCCGGCATGTTCCACAAGGACATGGGTATGCGCATCGATCTCGTGTACGCGACGCCGGCGGTGGCCGATCACGTGAGTCGGGCGTACATCGATCGGGAGGCCCGCAAGGGCAAGGGCCCGTCCGACCATGCGCCGATCGTGGTCGATTTCGACCTGGCGTCCTGACCGCGATTGAGCCGCGGCCGCCGCTGCTCAGTGCCGCCACTACTCAGTGCCGCCACTACTCAGTCGAACAGATCGCTCAGGAATCCGCCCTTCTTGCGCTTGCGATACGGCCCGCTGCCGTGGTTACCAAAGTGGCCGCCACCGTAGTGCCCGTCGCCATAGTGGCCATACCCCTGCACATCGGAGTCACCGCTTGCGGGGACGCGAGCCGACGCCGGGCTGCGTGCGTCAACGGTCTGGTAGAAGGACGACTCCGCATCAACGAGGCGCTCGAGCTCGCCACGGTCGAGGAAGATGCCGCGGCAGTCGCCGCACTGATCAATCACGACTCCGTTGCGTTCGTACGCCCGCATCGTGCCGTTGCACTTCGGGCAATTCAGCGCTGTGGGGGCTGAATGCATCGTGGTACCTCCCCGTCTCGGTGTCGATGTTCGCCGAGATTACCCAACGAAGCCGAATTGTGACTGAAAGTCACCTGGATACAACCTGGTGGTGGCGACCCTGCGCCGCTATCCGCGGTCACGACGCGTCGTGCCAGGCAGCCGGATGACGGCCGCCGCAGGGCGACCGCGTAGCTGGATCGCTTGATGTCGGCCGCGATTCCGGTGATCGTCATGGTGAGCACCGTGGTCGTGAGATCCGGTACGGCCAGGCGATGTACCGACGTGTTCTGCAGGCCCAGCGCGACCGCAAGCACGAACGCGACGCCGACGCGAGCCGAACCGCCCATCGGCTCGGCCACCACGGCGATGACGACGGCGACGGCAAACAGCACGAATTCCGCGGCCGCGGTGTCGCGGAGCAACCGGCCGCGGCGCACGGCCATCCGAGCGATCACCGCACCGGCACCGAGCGCACCGATGACGAAGCCGATCAGGGCCGACAGCGAGCCGGCGAGCGAGAAGCCTGGTGCGCCGGCCAGCGCGAACCCGATGAACACGACGTTGCCGGTCATGTTCGCGACGAATACCCGGCCGAGAGCAAGGATGCTCGCCGCGTCGACGAGACCGGTGACGATCGTCAGCACCAGGAGAAGTGCCGGCAGCGGTCCGTGCTTGGGACGGCGATCTAGTGCCTGGCGATCAACGTCGACCCGTTACGGCGTCATGTTCTCCGCGCTGACCATCCACGCGTACTTTTCGAGCGAATCGATGATCGCGTGCAAAAGATCGGCGGTGGACGGATCCTCCGCGTCGACGTCGTCGTGTACGTCACGAAGCGTCGCGGCCGTTCGGTTCAGTCGTACGGTGATCAGGTCGACAACCTCGGACGTGTCACGAAGACCATCCGGAAACCGGGCGAGGCTGGTGGTGGCCGCTACCGTGTCCGCCCGACCATCAGGCAACGCGTGTAGTGCCCGCATGCGCTCGGCGATCGTGTCACTCGCCTCGCGGGCGACGTCGATGATGTCGTCGAGTTGCAGGTGGAGATCGCGGAAATTGTGGCCCACGACGTTCCAGTGCGCCTGCTTGCCCTGCAGATGCAGTTCGATCAGATCGACGAGGACGCGTTGCAAGTTCGCCGATAGTTTCGGTGAGGCGGCAAAACCCCGTGTGGCGGCCGAGGTGCGAGCCGTCGCGCCACGGGTGGCCTTGCGGGCGCTGTCTTTTCGGGGCGCTGACTGTTTGGTGGCCATGTTGACCCCTCCCATCCTTAAATGTCGTCGTCGCGGGCGTTGCCGCCGCACAGATGTCGGCTGAGGCGCCGTGCCGGCTCCACCAGGATTTCTACCCGAGGGATGGGTCGATACGCGGCTGATTCGCCATAGTCGCCGTTCGTCTATGCCGTCGTGCGCCGGCCATCGACGGTGTGCTGGTCCACCGCTCGTCCCTCGGCCACTGAGCGGTCGTCGTCCAACAGGCGAGGATCAATTGGTGTCGTTACGCCCGCGGCATGATCCGCAGATTGCGACTCGCCAACCCGGCCGGCATCGGTGCGCCCTTCGTCGTGTGCACCGCTCGGCGCGGGCATCGTGATAACAGTGTCCGTGGGTGCGGGACGCTGGAGTGGCCTCAAATGCACATGCTTCGGCTCGCGTCGCCAGCCGTCGGGATCCGCGGTGCCACGGACCCACCGGCCGACTCGGCTATCGCTCAACCCGATGATCGCGCCGAGTGCCGTTCCCACAACGAGCAGACCCATGATGATCACGAGCCATGACTCAAAAGCGAACACGGCGCCGATCGGTCCGTAGCTCGACTCGTTGTTGCGGATTGTCCGGGGCACGATCGCGGACGATACGAGCGCTGCCGTCATTTGCGCAGCGGTGATGATGACAGCCGCGGGAATCAGCGCGCGCGCTCGCACGCGGCCGCCCAACAGCAGGAACGGAGTCCACCACCACAGCACGAAGCCCAGGACGGTGGACACCGGCGCGAGCACGCCACCGTGACGGATGAAGTGTGCGACCAGACCGAGAATCGAGAGGTAGGTGACGAGGCCGACGAGCCACGCGAAACCTCGCCACACGCCGCGCAGGCCGATCTTCGGCAGGCCCCAGGCGTTCTGAAACACACGCTGCAGGGCGCGGGTGAACGCGGTGGCGGAACCGATCACCAGCAGGACGCTGAAGACCGACAAGCTCTGCTGCAGGGCACCGCGGTCCACGAGAAGCGATTGCAGGGCGCCGGCCGAACTCCCGCTCACGCCGAAGCGGCTGCGGAGTTGGTTAAGTAGGCCGGTGGAAACGTTGTGGGGAGCCGCCGCGGCGACCACTAGGACCAACGGAAACAGGGCAAGGAACGCTTGGGCGGCCAGAACGATCGAACTTTCGACGACACGTACGGCGACGAGACGCTCAGCAATGTCACGGACCTGTTTCGTGGTTCGCAGCACGGCCGGATGAGAGCGCAGAGACACCGCCGGTCACCTCCGAGCGCGGCCCGGTTGCCGTACCCCCATTAA
>DASQPR010000457.1:0-5868 GCA_035643815.1 Micromonosporaceae bacterium
CGTTGAGGACTGAACGAACGCCCGGTACGGTGATCAACTTCGACGAGATGCAACGACAGAGCACGCACCGCCCGTAACGTGGGGTCGCGAAGGAGTTTCCTCGGCAGCCGGAAGGTGAAACGGTGGCGTCGGCGGACGGTCCGATCCCGCGCGATCTGTCGTCCCGGGCGGTGTGGACGATCTTCGCCGGCTTGATGCTCGCCCTGCTGCTGGCGGCGTTAGATCAGACAATCGTCGCAACCGCGCTACCGACGATCGTCCGCGACCTCGGCGGCGCGGCGCATCTGTCGTGGGTCGTCACGGCATACCTGCTCGCGTCGACGGTCACAACGCCGTTGTGGGGAAAGCTCGGCGACCTCTACGGACGCAAGAAGCTGTTCATCGCGTGCATCGTCATCTTCCTCATCGGTTCGGCTTTGTCCGGAACCTCGCAGAACATGATCGAGCTGATCCTCTACCGCGCGGTGCAAGGCATTGGTGCCGGCGGTCTGATCGTGCTCGCGCAGGCGATCATCGGGGACGTCGTGCCACCGCGCGAGCGCGGGAAATACCAGGGGGCGTTCGGTGCCGTCTTCGGCATAGCCAGTGTCGCCGGGCCGCTGCTCGGCGGGTTCTTCGTAGACAATCTGAGTTGGCAGTGGGTGTTCTACATCAACCTGCCGATCGGGCTCGTCGCGCTCGTCGTAGTCGCCGCCGTCCTGCCGAGCACCACTGCGCGGATGAAGCCCAGCATCGATTACGTTGGTATCACCCTCCTGGCGACGGTGGCCACGTCGATCATTCTCGTGACGAGCCTGGGCGGATCCCAATGGGCATGGGATTCCGCGCCGGTGATCGGTTTGTTGATCCTCGCGGTCGTTTGCCTGATCGGGTTCTGGCAGGTCGAGGCGCGGGCCAAGGAGCCGGTCCTGCCGCTGCGGCTGTTCCGCAACCACGTCTTCGCCACCACGGCGGTCGTCGGCTTCGTCGTGGGATTCGCCATGTTCGGCGCGATCACCTACTTGCCGCTATATCTCCAAACCGTACAAGGCGCGAGCCCCACCGGATCCGGCCTGCGGCTGATCCCGCTGATGGTTGGCCTGCTGCTCACCTCGATCGGCAGCGGTCAAATCATCAGCCGGACCGGCCGGTACAAAATCTTCCCGATCGTCGGCTGCGCGGTGTTCACCATCGGGCTCTACCTGCTGTCGCGTATGGACCAGGCGACCAGTGGCCTCCAATCGAGCGCCTTTGTGTTCGTCCTCGGGCTCGGCCTCGGCCTCGTGATTCAGGTGCTTGTTCTCGCCGTACAGAACGCGGTCGAATACCGAGACCTCGGTACGGCAACCAGCGGAACGACGTTCTTCCGATCCATCGGCAGTTCGGTCGGTGTGGCTATCTTCGGCTCGATATTCAACGCCCAGCTGACCCATCGTCTGGCCACCGGCGTGCCGGTCGGCGCGGTTGGACGCTGTGCACCGCAGGCGTTGTCCCGGACGTCGGCGGGCATCGGAGCGTGCCCGGTCGCCGTACAGACCTGGTATATCGACGCCTTCGTGCACGCGATCCACACGATCTTCCTCGCTGCGGTCCCGATCGGACTGCTGGCGTTCGTCCTTGCCTGGTTCATCCCCGAGGTGAAACTTCGCGGTGCCGCGGATCGGCCGGAGATTGGCGAGGCGTTCGCGTTGCCCAGCAGCCGTACATCCCTGGAGGAGTTGCGCATTCTGTTGTGGCGGTCGATCGGCCGCGAGGACCGACTGCGCGCGTACGGCGCACTCGCGTCGATGATGGACGTTGACCTCACGCCCGGACAGACGTGGATGGTGAGCCGTGTCGCCGCGGACGGCACGCGCACCATCGCGGCGATGACCCAGACGTCACACACTCCAGCGGGGACGGTCGAGCGGGTCGCCGCCGGCCTCCAGGACAAGGGTCTCGCAACCGTGGCCGACGGCACCGTCACCGTGACGGAGGCCGGCCGGACGATCGCCCGCGAGCTGTGGGATACCGAGCGCACGAGTCTGCGCCGGCTGATCGACGAGTGGCCGGGCGCCGAGGAACCCGATGTCGACGACCTCCTCGAGGAGATCGTCGGCCGACTGTCACGGGAGGACCGGCCGATCGTCGGCGTCCGCGGGTGAGCACGAAGCTCGTCAGGTGGCCATCCGGTGCAGGGCCTGTCGTGCAGTGATTGCCTCGATGATCTCCCAGACGCCCAGCACGATAAGCCAAATTCCGACGAGGAGTGCCAAGGTCACGAGCGAGACGACCGGATTCACGATAACCACGACGCCCGCGACCGCGAGCAGGACGCCGCCGAAGATCTGCCAGCCCCGGTGCGGCTCATACGGCGCCGACGCCGCCGCGACCGCTCGGACGATGCCGCGGATGAGCCAACCGAACCCGATCCACAGTGCGAGGAGAAGGGTCGACTCGAAGGCGCCGCGGAAGCACAGAAGACCCACCAGGATCGAGAGGGCGCCGGCCAGGACAGCGAGGAACCGCATCCCGGCCCGTTGCTCCGGCGCGAACGCCAGCAGGATCTCCAAGAAACCGCTGACCAGCAGGTAGATGCCGAACAGGATGCCGACGACGCGCACCGTCCGGTCCGGCCAGGCCATGACGATCACGCCGATCGCGATAGCGACCAGGCCGAGTCCGATCGACCACCACATTCCCTTGCGGGCGATCGCCTCCATCGGCGAGGTGCGCCCCCGGTCAACGTTGGTCGTGGCACCGCCGCTCGCCGAGAGGCGATCGCTTTGCTGGGTACCGAGGTGTTCGCTCATGTCTCTCACACCCGCCCTCCGAGTTGCGCGGTCCCATGACCTGGCCGAGAGATCCGTTGTTGATCATTCTACTCGCGACCCGACCAGTTCGTGGCGGTTTCAGCCGACATCATCCGCACTCGTGCTCAGCGATCAGGCGGCATGGTGAGTTCGCATGAGGACCTCCGCGCCCCGACGGACGTTCCGGAGCCCGGTTGGCCGAGCACGTCGAGCAATAACCCGGACGTCAGGTGGCTCGGGAAGAAATGATCTTCGCGAGTTCGAGAATCTTGGCCGGTGGCAGATATTGCTCGGTGACGGTCGCGGCGAACGGTGAGAGGGCATCTTCGATCGCGTTGGTGATCGCGGCCGGAGCAATGAGAAGTCCACCTTCGCCGACGCCGCGGTAGAAGACCTCCTCGTTAGGCTCGTTCTGGAGATGCTCGATCTCGATCGTCGGTATTTCCGACGCCGTCGGCAGCAGGTAATCCATGAACGTGCCGGCCAGGTAGTTGGCATCCTCGTCGTACGCGGACCACTCGTAGAGGACTTCGCCGATCCCCTGAGCGACGCCACCCCGGATCTGGCCCTCGACGATAGCCGGGTTGATCATGCGACCGCAGTCCTCGACGACCAGGTATCGCAGGAAGCGCACCTGACCGGTCTCCAGGTCGATCTCCACGTGGCAGAGGTGGGTGCCGTCGGACCAGCTTCCGATGCCGCCGTCATAGTTGGCCTCGGCCTCGAGCGATGTGTCGATCTCCGCCGGCAGATCCGCCGGCGACTGGTACGCGCGCTCGGCGACCTCGGCCAGGCTGACGCGGATCGACGGTACGCCGGCCGGATATACGTAGCCGTCGTCGATGCGCAGGTCCTGCGGGCCGACCTCGAGCATCTCGCCGGCGACCGCGAGGACCTTTTCCTTGACCTGCCGCGTCGAGTGCAGCACCGATCCGCTGGCCATGGTGGCGGCCCGACTGCCGCCCGTACCGATCATCGCGTACGGGCCGACGGCCGTATCGCCGTGATAGACGTGCACGTCCTTGAGGGCAATTCCCATCTCGTCCGATGCGATCTGAGCAAGTGTCGTCTCGTGCCCCTGCCCGTGCGGCGCCTGACTCGTGAAGATCGACAGCGTCCCGTCCGGCTCGATCCGGGCCACGGATCGCTCGTCCCCGCCGCCGCCATTGACCGGCCCCGGCGCGCCCTCGAGGAACGTCGCAAATCCGATGCCGATGCACCGACCCTCCTCGCGAGCGATGGCCTGCTCGCGGCGCAGCCTTGGGTAGTCGGCCAACTCGAGGATCCGTTCCAGCGATTGGGCACAGGAGTTGTCGAGCAACGTACGGCCGCTCAGCATCGACGCGCTGCCGTCGTTCGGCGCGAAATTCCGCAGCCGTACGTCGCCCGGATCCAACCCGAGCCGCCGGGCGACGACATCGATCATGCGTTCCCGGGCCCAGGTCTCGACCGCCCACGGCGCCCGATAGGCGCTGTACGTGCACTTGTTGCTCGCGACGACAGTCGATTTCATAGCGAAGCCCTGCAAGGCGTACGGCCCGGGCATCATCGCCGCGACCATGCCGACGATTCCGCCGCCGACGAACGGTACGGCGGGGTATGCGCCCTGGTCGAGCACGAGCTCACCGCGCATCGCAAGAATCGTGCCGTCGCTGGTAACCGCGGCTTCGAGTGCCATGCGCTCCTCGCGAGCCTGGCCGGACGACTGCAGATGCTCGTTGCGGTCTTCGATCCACTTCACCGGACGTCCGAGCCAGTACGCGGCGGCGCAGACGGCGATGTCCTCGCGATGGCATGCGATCTTGAGGCCGAACGCGCCGCCGATGTCACCATTGACCGTGCGCGTCTGCTTCAACGGAATGCCGAGTGCCTCTGCGATGTAAGCCTTGACGGTGTGCGGTGACTGGGTGCCGGTGTGGTAAACGAAGTCGCCGGTCTCGGAATTGAAGTCGCCGACGCCGCCGCGTCCTTCCATCGGCATCTGGGCCACGCGGTGCTGGGCGAATGTTTCCCTGACGACCGCGTCGGCGCGGGCGAACGCCCCATCGACGTCGCCGTAGCTGCTGTCCAGCTCGAAGAGAATGTTGCTGTCCAGCGACTCGAAGATCCTCGGCCCGGCCGGGTCCAACGCCTGCTCGAACGTGGCGATGGCATCGAGCGGGTCGTACTCGACGTCGATCAGTTCGCACGCGTCCTCGGCTACGTACCGGCTGTCCGCGATGACGATGGCAACCGGGTCGCCGACGAATCGGGCCTTGTCGATCGCGAGAGCAAAGATCGGTTCGTGCCGGTGGCCCTCCGGCGCAATGAGGGGCACGATTCCGGACGTCCGGGCCGCGATGTCGGCACCGGTGTAGACGGCGGCGACACCATCGAGCGCGAGGGCTGCCGACACGTCGACGCTCACGATCCGCGCGTGCGGAAGCGGGCTGCGGACGAAGGCAGCGTGCAGCATCCCAGGCAGCTTGACGTCGTCGACGTACCGGCCGCGGCCGGTGAGGATGCGCAGATCTTCTACCCGCAGCGTCGAACTACCGACCGTACGAGTGCTGCCGACGGTGGCCGGCGCCGTCATCGGACGACCTCCGCGTTCGAACCGAGCCCGGCCCGGGCCGCCCGCTGCACGCCGTCGACGATCGACTGATAACCGGTGCATCGGCAGATGTTGCCGGACAAGGTATGCCGGATCTCGTCCTCGGTCGGATCCGGATTCTCGCGCAGGAGCGCGAGCGTCGTCATCACGAACCCGGGCGTGCAGAAACCGCATTGGAAGCCGTGGCTGTCGCGGAACGACTGCTGCAGCGGTGACAACTCCTCCGGTGTGCCCAGCCCATCGATCGTCTCGACGCCCGCACCGGCCGCCTGGACGGCCAACATCAGGCACGACCGGACGGGTTCGCCGTCGACCAAGACGGTGCAGGCGCCGCAGATGCCGTGTTCGCAACCCACGTGTGTGCCGGTCAGCCCGAGCTCGTCGCGCAGGAAGTCGACCAGAGTGCGGCGGGTCTCGGTCGTGGCGCGGCGCTCGACCCCGTTGACCCGAATCGTCACATCTCGCGTTGTCATCGATCTCCCTCCGCCCGGGCTAGCGCCTCCC
>DASQPR010000458.1:0-5699 GCA_035643815.1 Micromonosporaceae bacterium
GGTCAGAACCTGACGACCGGCGCCCAGGCCAAGGCGTATGCCGACCACTTCATCGGGGTGCATCTGTCCGAGATGCCGTTGGGTGGCGTCTACTCCAAGGTCAGCGCGGCCTCACGGGCCAACCCGAGCGACGCGAAGCTCGCCGCCGAGGTGCAGACGTCCTTCCAGGGCACGACGCTGCGCGGCTTGCTGCTGGAGGCGTACGCCTTCTCAGTGTTCGCGACGATCGCACTCTGGGCCGGCATCGCATCGTTCGTCCTCGCGGCGCTGCTCCTGATTCTGGTGGGCTTCGGCTTCTGGCACGCTCGCCGGGTGCCCGAGACGGCTGAAATCCTTCCGGGTGTCAAGGCGACGGCCACGCCGGTGACCGCCTGACATCGGCAACCGTCATCCGGTAAGCCCAGCGGCCCTTCGCGCAAGCGGAGGGCCGCTTCGTGCGTCTCGGTGCGTCAGTCGTTGGACGCCGCGGCGGTCCCCGGCGGAACGGGACCAAAGGCCCCGCGCGCGTTACCGGCGGCCGAGTTGCGTGGATGGTGAACCTGCGTCGCAAGCCGGCCGGGTGTCGCATCGCGACCACGACACCTTCCTCGAGGAGGAGGAGACACCATGAAATACGTCCCGCCCGGACAGTTCGGCAGCATCGTGACCGTCGCACCCCGCTACGAGAACTTCATCGGCGGCAAGTGGCAGGAACCGACGCGCGGCGAATACCGCACCGACGTGAGTCCGGCGAGCGCCGGCGCGATCACCGAGGTTACTCAATCGACGCCCGAGGACATCGAACTCGCCCTCGACGCCGCCCATGCCACGGACGCATCGACCACCCCGGCGACCCGCGGGCAGGCGACTGCCGACCGGTCACCGGGGTATGGCGATCGTGGCACCATCGCGCGGGCCGTCCTGACGGCGCAGGAGGGACCTTCGACTCTGCCGGTCGCGTCCGCGTCCGTCGACGCTGGATGTGACCGAAGGAGAAGCCATGACCAATGTTCATCCCGCGGCGAAACGCATCGTGGTCGGCGTCGACGGATCGACGCAGTCGCAGCAAGCCCTACGGTGGGCGGCGCGATTCGCGTCAACGATGCAAGCCCGGATCAACGCCGTCGCCGTGTGGGACTTCCCGGTCACGTACGGCTGGGGGCTGCCGGCCGACTGGAATCCCGGCGACGACATGAAGAAACTGTTGACCGAAACCGTGGAGCTCGCACTTGGTCCGGAGCGTGCGCCGGACATGACACTCACCATCAGGCAGGGTGGTGCTGCCCACGTGCTGCTCGAGGAGAGCGCTGATGCCCTGATGCTCGTGGTCGGCAGCCGTGGCCACGGTGGCTTCGCCGGTCTGCTGCTCGGATCTGTGAGCGCTGCCGTCGCCGAACATGCCACCTGCCCCGTTCTTGTCGTTCACGGAGACCAGCCGGTGCCGGAGGCGACCTCATGACGACGCGGATCGGCATCAACGGCTTCGGCCGCATCGGTCGCGACTATCTGCGTATGGTCTTCGACCTTCCCTCCTTCGACGTCGTGGCGATCAACGACATCACCGATTCGGAGACGATGGCCCGCCTATTGCGCTACGACAGCACATTCGGTCCGTTTCACCGTACGGTCGAAGACCTCGGTGACTCGATTGCCGTGGACGGACACAAGATCGCGGTCAGTTCGGTCAAGGATCCTGCGCAGATCGCGTGGCGCGACCATGAGGTCGAGGTCGTCATCGAATCGACCGGTAAGTTCCGCGGTCGCGCTGGCGCGACCGGGCACCTGACCGCGGGCGCGCAGAGAGTGCTGATCTCAGCGCCGGGCAAGGATGTGGACGCGACGATTGTGGTCGGCGTCAATGACGAGACCTACGACGCCGCGAATCACCGGATCATTTCCAATGCGTCGTGCACGACGAACTGCGTCGCGCCGATGGTCAAGGTGCTCAACGACAGCTTCGGCATCGCACAGGGCTTCATGACCACGGTGCACGCGTACACCAACGATCAGAACGTACTCGATGCACCGCACAAGGACTCGCGCCGGGCACGCGCCGCGGCCGTCAACATCATTCCGACCACGACCGGAGCCGCCCGCGCGGTCGGCGAGGTCATACCGGCGATGAAGGGCCGGCTGGACGGAGTGGCATTGCGAGTGCCGGTCATTGACGGATCGCTGGTCGACCTCGCAGCGCTGTTGTACGCCGATGTCACCGTGGCCGACGTGAACGCGGCGTTCGAGGCCGCGGGGGCTGGCGGGCCGCTCGCGGGTCGGCTGCGCTACACGACCGACCCGGTCGTCTCGACCGATGTGATCGGCGACCCGGCATCATGCCTGTTCGACGCGAGTCTGACGCAGGCCGCCGGACCCATGGTCAAGGTGTTTGGCTGGTACGACAACGAATGGGGTTACACCGCTCGCCTCGTCGACCTCACGCGCCTCGTCGCGAACGGCTAAGGCGATGCTCGAGATCCGGATCCACGGACGCGGCGGTCAGGGTGTGGTGACCGCCGCCGAGCTTCTGTCCGTGGCCGCCTTCCGCGATGGTCACGAAGCGCAGGCCTTTCCGAGCTTCGGCTCCGAACGGATGGGTGCTCCCGTCGTGTCGTACTGCCGGATCGCCGACACGCCGATACGGCTGCGAGAGCCGGTCTCGGCGCCGGATGCGGTCATCATCGTCGACGCCACGCTCCTGCACCATGTCGACGTCTTCGGCGGACTAACCGCGGGCGGCTACGTCTTGATCAACTCAACCCGATCCGTCGACGATCTCGGCGTCTGGGACCTGGTCGAGCGGTCCGATCGCGGACGGATCGTCGCGGTCGCCGCGACCGACCTGGCTCGTCATCACGTTGGGCGCCCGCTGCCCAATGTCTGTCTGCTCGGCGCGTTTGCCGCACAAACCGGTGCGGTCACGCTCGCGTCGATCGAGTCGGCCGTGATGGACCGCTTCCGCGGTCCGATCGCGGAGGCGAACGTCGCCGCGGCCCGTGCCGCCTATCACGCCGTCTCGGAGGGCCAGCATGCGTAACCAGATTGAAGGATCGCGTGCGATCGCCGAAACGGTCGCACGATGCCGACCTCAGGTCGTGCCGGCGTATCCGATTACGCCGCAGACCCACATCGTCGAGGCGGTCGGAGCGATGGTGAAGAACGGCACCTTGACGCCATGCGAGTTCATCACGGTCGAGTCCGAATTCGCCGCCCTCTCGGCCGCGATCGGTGCTTCGGCCGCCGGGGCCCGTGCATACACCGCCACCGCGAGCCAAGGCTTGCTCTACATGGCCGAGGCGTTGTTCAACGCGGCCGGTCTGGGCATGCCGATCGTGATGACGGTCGCCAACCGCGCCATCGGCGCACCCATCAACATCTGGAACGACCAGTCGGATGCGATGAGCCAGCGCGACTGCGGCTGGATCCAGCTCTACGCGGAGGACAACCAGGCGGCGGTCGAACTACACGTGATCGCGTTCCGGCTGGCTGAGGCGCTGTCTCTGCCGGTCATGGTCTGCGTCGACGGATTCGTGCTCACGCACGCCGTCGAGCCCATTGAAGTGCCCACCGCCGACCAGGTCGATCGCTTCCTGCCCGGATACCGGCCGCGACAACTGCTCGACCCGGATGAGCCCGTCACGATCGGTGCGATGGTCGGACCCGAGGCGTTCACCGAAGTGCGTTACCTCGCGCACTATCAACTCAATCGGGCGCTGGACCGATTCGCCGAATTCGCGGCCGACTTCGCCGCCATCACCGGGCAGCCGACGCCGTCGGCGGTGTCCGCGTATCGAACCGAAGGCGCAACGACCGTGGTCGTGGCCCTCGGCTCCGTGAACGGCACGGTCAAGGACACCGTCGATGAGTACGGCGCCGCTGTCGGCCTTGCCGCCCTGACGATGTATCGACCGTTCCCCGCGGCCGAGGTGCGTGAAGTCCTCGCCGACGCCGACCACGTCATCGTGCTCGAGCGCGCGTTCGCGCCCGGTGTCGGCGGGATCGTGTCCGCCGACGTTCGAATGGCACTGGCCGGTACGTCGAAGCGGATCAGCACCGTCGTAGCCGGACTCGGTGGCCGCGCCGTGACGAAGGCATCGCTTTCCGCCATGCTCGACGACGCCCGCTCCGATCGGCTGCCTGACCTGAGCTTCCTGGATCTGCGTACGGACGTCGTCGCCGCTGAGATCGCGCGACTGGACGTCGCCGGCGAGATCGCGCGACCGGACGTCGCCGCGGACCCCACCGATCGACCCATCGATGCGGTACGGATCGGATGAGGTGAGGCGGCGATGACAAGCCAGAGCGTCAAGTTCTACCAGGTCGGTAGCCGCGCGGTCGGCAATCGGCTGCTTCCGGCGGATCTACGCACCGAGCAGGCCCAGCCCGATCGACGTAACTCGCTCACGTCTGGGCACCGCGCCTGCCAGGGATGTGGCGAGGCGTTGGCGGCCCGCTACGTTTTGGACACCGCTTACCGTGCGGCCAAGGGACGCCTGGTGGCCGTGAACGCCACCGGATGTCTCGAGGTCTTCTCCACCCCGTACCCGGAAAGCTCGTGGCAGTTGCCGTGGCTGCATTCGCTGTTCGCCAATGCCGCCTCGGTCGCGGCCGGCGTCGCCGCGGCCGTGCGGACGATCGGCAGTGATGTGCGCGTGCTGGCCCAGGGCGGCGACGGCGGCACCGTCGACATCGGCATGGCCTGCCTGTCCGGGATGTTCGAGCGCAACGACGACGTCCTCTACGTCTGCTACGACAACGAGGCCTACATGAACACCGGCGTGCAACGTTCCGGCGCGACTCCGCCCGGGGCGCGCACCGCGACTACCGAAGCCACCGGGGCGCATCCGGGCAACCTCTTCGGCACCGGCAAGGACATGCCGCGCATCGCCATGGCGCATGAGATCCCCTACGTCGCCACGGCCACCGTGGCGGAGCTGCACGATCTCGAAGCCAAGGTGGAAACGGCGATGTCTATACATGGTGCGCGCTACCTGCACATCCTTGTCCCGTGCCCACTTGGTTGGGGGTCGGCCCCGGCCGACACCGTCAACCTGGCGCGTCTCGCCCAACGCAGCGGCCTCTTTCCGGTCTTCGAGGCCGAACACGGCGACGTCACCGCGGCTATGCCCATCCGTAGCCAAGTGCCGGTGGCGGATTACCTACGACCGCAGAAGCGGTACGCACATCTGTTCGGCGACCCGGGCCATCCCGAGGTCATCGCTTCGCTGCAGAACCTCGCTGATCGCAACATCGCACGCTACCGGCTGCTGCCCGAGGAGGCATGAGCTCGATGGACAAGCCATTCGCCATCACCTTGGACATCGACTCCAGCCTGGCCAACCACACCGGCACGTGGCGGAGTGAGCGCCCGGTCTACGTCGATGGACTCCCGCCGTGCAATCACGCCTGCCCCGCTGGCGAACAGGTCCAGGGCTGGCTGTACGCCGCCGAGGATGGCAGCTACGAAACCGCGTGGCGCCGGCTGGTGGCCGATAACCCGTTCCCGGCCGTCATGGGCCGCGTCTGCTATCACCCGTGCGAGACAGCCTGCAACCGGGCCGAACTCGACACCGCCGTCGGCATCAACTCTGTCGAACGGTTCCTGGGCGATGAAGCCATCCGCGAGGGCTGGCAGCTGCCGGCGCCGGCCGCCTCGTCGGGCCGCCGCGTGCTGATCGTGGGAGCCGGACCCACCGGCCTGTCCGCGGCGTATCACCTTCGGCTGC
>DASQPR010000459.1:0-3416 GCA_035643815.1 Micromonosporaceae bacterium
CGCCAGCGGAAACGCCTGTCGAGGGTCCGTGGCCGTTCAGTGCAGCGCGGAGGCGGCCGTTCAGTGCAGCGCGGAGGCGGCGGCTGATGGCCGCGGCAACGATCGCGCTGCCGGCGCGGACACCGCCGACAGTGCCGATCCGGCGCGCGTGGCGTCAGCCGGCCTGGTGGCTGTTTGCCGGACTGATCACGTTCGGCCTGGTCGAGCTGTTTGTGATCTTCGGCCCGGGAGCGGTCGGCCATCCCGCGCCGCTGTTGTTTGCCGCAGTGCTCTTTGGGTTGCACGGCGCGTTCCTGATCTGGGTACTGCGGCGCTTGGACTACCTCGAGCCGGAGCCCGTCGCACTACTCGCGACCGCGCTGGCGTGGGGCGGCATCGTCGCGACGTCCAACGCCGTCCGTGCCAACATCGCCGCGGACTCCATCCTGACGAAGCTCTACCCGTTGACGTTCGTGCAGACGTGGGGACCGGCGATCGAAGGCCCGACGAATGAGGAGATCCTCAAGTCGCTTGGCATCGTCGCGCTGATCCTGCTGGCGCGGCGTCAGCTGAACAGTGTGATGGACGGCGTCATCTTCGGTGCGTTCGTCGGCATTGGCTTTCAGGAAGTCGAGAACGTCGTCTACAGCCTGAACGCCGTGGCCGGAGCCGAGACGAACTCACTGGGACCGGTATGGCAGGTGTTCGTCCTGCGCGGCCTGCTCAGCGGCTTGTGGAGCCATGCCGTCTACAGCGCGATCGTCGGCGCCGGAATCGCGTACGCCGTGCTCCGTCGCGACCGTCCGATGACCGTCCGGGTTGCGGCTGCGGCCCTCGGATTCCTCGGCGGATGGTCGGCGCACTTCCTGTGGAACTCGCCGTTGTTCACCGACGTTCTGAGTGGCGCCGGCGGCGGCTACGGCACTGTGGTGTCGATGCTCATCAAGGGTGGCCTGATCCTGGCGGCGCTTCTGATCATCATCCACTTCGCGCGCTGGTCGGAGTATCGCGCGCTCGCCAGCCACCTTTACCGTCTCGACGACGTACGCATCGCCCCGGTCGGCGACATTCGCGCCCTCCGTACGGCACGCGGCCGGCGGATGGCTCGGTGGAACGCGTACGTCTGCGGCGGCTTCGCCGGAACCCGTGCCATTCGCATGTTGCAACGGTCCCAAGCCGATCTCGCCGGTCACCTTCTCCGAGTCGACGAGTGCCCCGGCACCGCGTCGATCGAGTATCCCGGCATAGCCCGGGCTCTCGCCCAGATCTCGGTCGCCCGAACGCGACTCGATCCGATCGGCATCTCGGAGTCGGACACCATTCGCGGGCAACCCAGTTGGGCCGGACGGCTCGCCATTCTGGGTGGTGTCGGCACCATTTTCACGCCGTACGCCCTTCTCGTTCCCGTCTTGCTTGTCGTGTGGCGCGTGCGCGCCGCCCGCCGGGCTCACCAATACGCCGATCCGCGGCTGCTCACCGGCCTATTGATCGGCGTCGCACTGCTTGTCGTCTGGCTCGCGTTCCACGCAGTTGGCGCCGTGCAGATTGATTAGGGAGGCTCTCGTGTTCCGTCATTGGCTCATCGCCGGCGTCGCTGCGACTCTTGTCGGCGCCGTACCCGCGACTGTGGCATTTGCCGCTCCTACCGCAAGTGGCCGCACGGTCACCACTCTGACATCCAACGTCCCGTCTACGGCGGCACCCGTGGCGGCGCCGAGCGGCGATCCGGCGGCGGTGGCCGCGTTGACCCAGAGTGTCGCGGCGCTGGAGACACTCAGCCATAAGGTGCAGATGACCACATCCCGGTCGAAGATCCTCGCCGCCGTCGACCCGCCCGGCGGTTCGGGCATGTTGACCGATCAGGAGGGAACCAGCCAGTTCGCCGAGACGGTGCTGGGCGGGCAGGTGTGGCTGAAACTCAACATCGATCCCAATACCAACAAGCAACTTGGCATCACGCCGAACACCTGGATGTCGCTGGACCCCAGCAAGTTGCCGAAGAACAATGCGTTGCCGATCCCGCCCGATGCGTCCGATCCGGTGGATATGCCAGGCATCTTGACTGGCGTCAACTCGGTGCAGCAGGATTCCGCGAACCAACTGAGCGGAACTCTCGACCTCACGAAGATCAGTGGCCGCGACCGGCCGGACCCAAACGAGGTCCGACAGGCCGGCGCGGCGGCGAAGAAGGTGCCGTACACGATGACGCTCGACGGCCAGCACCGGATCAGCGAATTCAACGCCGACGCCAGCGGGTTCGATCCGGGCTTGTCCGCCGACATCAAATACGGCAGTTGGGGCGCCGATCCAAACGTCAAGGCGCCGTCGACGTCCGTTCCCGCGCCAGACGCGCTCTACACGGTGCTTGCGAACTAACCGCCGGTACGGCGTTCTGTCGGCAGCGTATTCGCCGGCCTGATCATTGTCTTCGCCGGCAGAATCGGAGTTGTGGATAACTGTCGCTCAGGGTGTCCGCGTGGGCAGATATTCGCTACGGTCTTTGCCATGAAACGCGGGAGTGGCACGGCCGGAGCGCCGGGCATTTCGGTGCACGTCGATGCACTCGAAGCGTTTGCGCAGGCTGTCGATGCCGTGATGAAGGATCACGTGCACGGCATCTCGACCGTGGCGACGGTGCTTGGATCGGGCGTGCCCTTCGGTTTGTACAGTCCGAGTGGCGACGTCCAAACCGCCAAGACTGCGTACGGAGACGCCGCCACTGGCATGACCGACCAGCTGCACCAATTCGTCATCGGGCTGACGATCCTCGCCGATGCCGCGCGGCAGATCTCGACACGTTACCGGACGGTCGACGCGTTGCGTGGAGCCTCGGTCGAGGACATCGAGATGACGATCGGCACGGTCGTCGGCCTCGACACGCCACTACCGCAGGTGCCCGGACAGGTGCAGTATTCGTGAGCACCGCTGACTGGAAGCCGTACGACGTCCCCGGGCTGGCCGGGTTGTTGGCCGAGCAGCCGACCGATTCGGGCACGCATGCGATGGCGTGGCAGCAGGCGTACGAGACGTTGACCGACCAGCGGCAACGGATCGAGGCCGCCCGCGCGGCCTTGACCGAGGCGTGGCCGGTGACGCCTGGTAGCGCGGCCGCCTCGTTCTTCGATCAGGTTGACGCGATGACTCAGGCGATGATCGCCACCGCTGAAGTCGCTGTGAACGCGCACGGCGCACTGACCGGCATCGTGACCGCGGTCGACGGCGCAACCGCCAAAGTGGACACGCTGCACCAGTCGTGGCAACAGAACCAGGCAACAATCGCTGGCGTTGTGGCGACCGACGACTGGACGCGGCCGCTCAACGACCAGGCGCACACGGTTATGGGCCAGGCGGACGCCGCCATCGCCGAGCACGCGACCCAGCTCACCCCGCCCGTTCCGTACGCGCCACCAACCGCAATCGACTCTTATACGCCGATC
>DASQPR010000460.1:0-5837 GCA_035643815.1 Micromonosporaceae bacterium
CGCGGTCGTGCTCGTGGTCGGCGTCAATGGCTCCGGAAAGACGACGACCTGCGGCAAGATCGCCCGAGTGCTGATCGCGGACGGCCATAGCGTCGTGCTCGGCGCCGCCGACACATTCCGGGCTGCCGCGGCCGACCAGCTGGCCACGTGGGCCGGCCGGGTCGGGGCCGAGGTCGTACGCGGCAAGGAAGGCGGCGATCCGGCGGCGGTCGCCTTCGACGCAGTCAAGCGCGGCATCGACACGGGCGTGGACGCCGTGCTGATCGACACGGCCGGGCGGCTGCAGAACAAGGTCGGTCTGATGGATGAGCTCGGCAAGGTCAAGCGCGTGGTCGAACGGCACGGACCGGTCGACGAGACGCTGCTCGTGCTCGACGCCACGACCGGTCAGAACGGCCTGGAGCAGGCGAGGGTGTTCACCGATGTGGTCGACGTGACCGGCGTGGTCCTGACGAAGCTGGACGGCACCGCTAAGGGCGGCATCGTCATCGCCGTACAGCGCAAGCTCGGCATCCCGGTCAAGCTCGTCGGTCTGGGGGAGGGCGCGGACGATCTCGCACCGTTCGAGCCGAAAGCGTTCGTTGACGCCCTCCTGGGCGGAGACGAACAGTGATCAAAAGGCGTCGACGCGCTGTGCCGTTGACAGACCGTGTGGGCGGAGACGATCAGTGACCGACGGGCGTCGACGCGCTGTGTCCTTGGCTGACCGTGCGGGCGGAGACGAACAGTGACCGAAAGGCGCCGATGCTCTGTATCGACGGAGGTCAGCCGGTGATATGTCGGCACGCCGTCGTCGCCGCGATCAAGTAGCCTCGTTGCGGTGACCCTCCCCGAGATCCCGCTTCTCGGCGGCAGCACCAGCACGGTCGTCCGGGTCGGCGACACGGTGCGCCGCAATGCCGGGCCATGGACACCGGCGGTCCACGGACTGCTGCGCCACCTGGAGGCGGTCGGCTTCACCGGCTCGCCGCGCGCGCTCGGCATCGACGAGCAAGGTCGCGAGGTGCTGTCCTACATTTCCGGCGACTGCGGCCGCTATCCGCTCGCGCCGCAGTGGGTCACCGACAAGGCACTCACCGCGGTCGCGACGACGCTGCGGATGTTCCACGATGCGCAGTACGGCTACCGGCCACCGGCCGGGGCAATCTGGCGGGCGTTCGGGCCACCGCCACGGGACTCCGAGGTCGTCTGCCACCACGACGCCGCCCCGCACAACATGATCTGGCGGCCGGACGGCACCCTGGCGCTGATCGACTTCGATCTGTCGTCGCCCGGCACCCGGCTTTACGACGTGGCGTACGCGGCGTGGACCTGGGTGCCGATCTTCTCCGACCGCGATACGGCCACGCTCGGCTGGGGTCGGGTGCATCGGCCGTACCGGCTGCGGCTGTTCGCCGACGCGTACGGACTGACGACGGCCGACCGTGTCCGGCTGGTCGGTACGATCCGCCAACGCATCGTCGACCACATCGAAGGCATCCGGCGTATGGCGGCCGCCGGCGAGCCGGCGTTCGTCCGCATCGTGCAGAAGGGCCATCTGCGGCGGCCCGAGCGGGATCTGCGACTGATCGACGTCGAGCGGGCGTACCTGGAAGGCGCTCTTCGCTGAGCGCGGCGCAACGCGCCCGCAGGACCGCTTGCTCGGGCCTGACCGCGCGCGCCGCGGCCGCTCAGGCGTCAAGATTCGTGACCTTGAAACCGCAGTGACCTGATCATTGCGCTGAAAGGCACCTGGCGCTGCAAGGTCACGAATCTTGGAAGGCGAGCACATCCAAGCAACGGCGAGATCCTCGATCGTCGAGATGTGCAGGCCAGACGCGCGGTCTTGTCACCGCCGCTCCGCGGAGCGTCTGCCTTGGTCTGACCGAACGCCCAGATGTGATCGAGCCGGTGGGACACCGATCCGTCGACGCACTGCTCGCTGGCGCGTTGGAGGCCCACTGTTCACCGATCCGAAACAATCTGACATCGATGTGAAACCGCGCAGAGACTTTGCGCGAAACAGGTGAGGACAACAGTCGCGGGCAACCGGCGCTAGAGCGAGGACGCTACTGCTGCCGGAGGGAGGTTTCGCTACCCAAGGAGGCAGCATGCTCACCGCGCTGGCTGACGGACCGACGATCGATACCGGCAACACCGCTTGGTTGCTGGCATCGACCGCGTTGGTTCTGCTCATGACGCCGGGTCTAGCTCTGTTCTACGGCGGGCTGAACCGGTCGAAGAGCGTGCTCAACATGATGATGATGAGCTTCTCGTGTATCGGGCTCATCTCGGTTCTGTGGATCGCGTACGGTTTCAGCTTCGCGTTCGGCACCAACTCCAGCTCCGGCGCGAACAACATCATCGGTAGCTGGACGCAGTATCTCGGGTCGAAGAATTTCGTGACCGAGATCTGGACGGTCGGCGGTCAGCCGATCGGCATTCCGACCTATGTGGTCCTCGCGTTCCAGATGATGTTCGCCATCATCACCGTCGCCCTGATCAGTGGCTCGATCTCCGACCGGACCAAGTTCTCCGGCTGGCTCGTTTTCGCGTTCGGCTGGTTCACGCTCGTCTACGTTCCGGTCGCGCACTGGATCTGGGGCGGCGGCTTCATCGGGGCCAAGCTGCACGCGCTCGACTTCGCCGGTGGCACGGCGGTGCACATCAACGCCGGTTCGGCCGCGCTGGCGTTGGCAATCGTCCTCGGACGTCGCGTCGGCTGGCCGCGGGAGAGCATGAAGCCGCACAACGTACCGATGGTGGCGCTCGGCGCCGGCCTGCTGTGGTTCGGGTGGTTCGGGTTCAACGCGGGCTCGGAACTCACGGCGGACGGCGTCACCGCGATCGCGTTCGTCAATACGCAGGACGCGACGGCGGCGGCGCTGCTCGGCTGGATCATCGTCGAGTGGATCCGCAACGGTAAGCCGACGATGGTCGGTGCCTCGTCCGGCGCGGTGGCGGGCCTGGTGGCGATCACCCCCTCCTGTGCGTACATCTCGCCGCTCGGCGCGGTCGGCCTCGGCCTCGTCGCCGGTGCGGTCTGCGCGCTCGCGGTCAGTCTCAAGTACCGGATGAACGTCGACGACTCGCTGGACGTCTTCGGTGTGCACTTCGTCGGTGGCTGGATCGGTTCGCTGTCCATCGGCCTGATCGGCACGACGGCGTACAACGCTGGCTCCGCCGAGGGTCTGTTCACCGGTGGCGGCTGGTTGCAGCTCGGCCGGCAGGCGTTGTGTAGCGGCATCGTGACCGTCTACTCGTTCGGCGTCGCGTTCATCATCGGCTGGATCATCGAGAAGACGATGGGCCTCCGCGCCGCGACCGAGGTCGAGGTCGACGGCATCGACATTGCCGAGCACGCCGAGAGCGCGTACGAGCTGACATCCGGTACGGGTGGCAGCGGCGCATTCGCGATGGCCGGAATCGGGTCGTCGCCCGATATGGCGACGGAGCCGTCCGCCGCCGAGAGGCCGGCGCGCGAGACGGTTTCGAGCTAGTGACCGGCCTGGAATCCTGAGCTGATGGAGGGACTGAGCATGAAGCTGGTCACCGCTGTGATCAAGCCGTACCAGCTCGACGCGGTCAAAGAAGGCCTGCACGCCCTCGGCGTGAACGGCCTGACCGTGAGCGAGGTGCAGGGGTACGGCCGGCAGAAGGGCCACACCGAGGTATATCGCGGCGCCGAATACACGGTCGAGTTCGTACCGAAGATCCGGCTGGAAGTCGTGACGGACGAGGTCGACGTCGACAAGGTGGTCGACGCAATCGTGGAGAGCGCCAGGACCGGAAAGATCGGCGACGGCAAGGTGTGGGTGACCCCCGTCGAGGACGTGATCCGAGTCCGTACCGGCGAGCGCGGCATCGACGCGCTCTGACACCGAGACGCCACATCATGGGGGTAGCAACGGTGGGCGCCGCCGCACGGGAAGAGCGTGCGGCGGCGCTCGACGGTTGGCTGACCGACCTGTTCGACGCGGCCGTCGCGGGTTCGCCGGCACCGGCGGGACTCATTGCGCCCTACCCGATCGCGAGACCGAACGGCCCGGCGGGGCCTAGCGTTGCGACGCTCGTTCCGCCGCGGTCGGATCGGGTCGGCGAGTCGCGCGTCATGGGAGTCGCGCTCGTCGCCACCGGCGGGCTCGGGCGCCGGGAATGCTCACCGTTCGGCGACGTGGATCTGCTACTGCTGCACCGGGGGGCGGCGGTGACCGCGATCGCGGACCGGATCTGGTATCCGATCTGGGACGCTCGCGTCGCGCTCGACCACTCGGTGCGTACGGTCCCGGAGGCGCTGTCGGTGGCCATCGACGACGTACGCGTCGCGCTCGCGCTGCTCGACGCGCGCTACATCGCCGGCGATCCACGGCTGGCCGCCGAATTGCGATCAGCCGCGTACGACCAATGGCGGCGTACGGCCGGCCGCGCGCTCGTCCGGCTGCGTACGGCCGTCGACCAGCGGGTCACGCGCCACGGCGACCTCGCCTACCTGCTCGAGGGTGACCTCAAGGAGTCGCGTGGCGGTCTGCGTGACATTCAACTGCTGCACGCGATCAGCGCGCTCGGCATCACCGACGCGTACCGGCCACCGGTGCGAGCCGCCCACCGTCGCACGCTCGACGTACGCGACGCGCTACACCTCGCCATCGGCCGGCGTCTGGACCGGGTACGCGCGCAGGAACGCGACGCGGTCGCGAGCCAGTTGGATCTGCGCGACGGCGATGCCTTGCTGCGCCGGGTGTCCACCGATGCGCGGACGATCGCGTACGCCGTCGACGACGCGTGGCGCGCGGTCGACCGTTGGCGCGACGCCCCCAAACGATCCAGACGCCCGTCACGTACGCCGATCGCCCGTGACGTGGTCGCCTACGACGGTGAGGCCGTGCTGGCCCGCACCGCGGTGGGACCAAAGCCGGATCCCAGCCTGTCGTTGCGCGTGGCGGCCGCTTCGGCAACATCCGGCCTGCCGATCGCGCGGGGCACGCTCGAATGGCTCGCCCGATTCGCCGAGCCGATGCCGGCACCGCCCGACCGGCACTGGCCGGCCGACGCACGACGCGCCTTCGTGACCTTGCTGGGCACAGGCACCGACCTGTTGCCGGTGTGGGAGGCGTGCGACCGCTACGGGTTGGTCGGCGTCTGGCTGCCGGAGTGGAACCGGTTGCGCGGAATGCCACAGCACCACCCGATCCACGTCTTCACCGTCGACCGGCACGCGGTGCAGGCGGTCGTGGAAGCGCGCGCCTACCTCCGCCGGGTGTCGCGTCCGGATCTCCTGCTGGTCGCGGCTCTGCTGCACGACATGGGCAAGGGCATCGGTACCGGCGAGTCAGGCGACGACCACGCTGCAATCGGCGCGCCGATCGCCGCTGGTGTCGCCGGCCGGCTCGGCTTCGACGACGCGGACATTCGCACAATCGCCACCCTGGTACGGCTGCACCTGTTGTTGCCTAACGTCGCGACTCGGCGAGACATCGCGGATCCGGTGACGGTGACCGGCGTCGCGGATGCGGTCGGCGACGCCGCGACCCTCGATCTGCTGCATGCGCTGTGTCTGGCCGATGCGAAGGCGGCCGGCCCGAGTGCGACGTCGACCTGGAAGACCCGCCTGATCGGTGAACTCGCCGGTCACGTGCGGCGCCGGCTCGCCGACGGCACGTTGCCCGACGAACCGTACGAGGATCGGGCGGTGCCGGACGGGCCACTGCCGGCCGTACAGATCACCGACGACGAGGTGACCGTCGCGGCGACCGATCGTCGTGGGCTGCTGGCCGCGGTGGCCGGTGTGCTCGCGCTGCATCGCCTCGACGTGGTCGGCGCGGACACCTGGACGACGGGGCCGAAGGCGGTCGTACGCG
>DASQPR010000461.1:0-2403 GCA_035643815.1 Micromonosporaceae bacterium
GTGGTGAGGCCGCCGACCGCGCGCAGCGTCAGCGCCACCTGGGAGGCGGGCGCGAGCTCCGGGTGGCAGCAGCAGAACAGCAGGAAGAGCGTGTCGTCGCCTCCCTCCGTGGCCGGGGGATGCGGCTGCGCGGACGTCTGCTCCTCACGGCGTTGACGGGCGACCTCGCCGTCGTGCTGCGCGTGCTCTACCTCATCTACACGGCCGGCCACGCGGGCCGGGTCGACCTAGTCGGAAAGGCGATCCGGCTCGCCCGCCAACTCACGCTCGCCACTGAGGAACCGGAGGCGCGTGGGCTGCTCGCGCTGATGCTCCTCAACCACGCGCGCCTGCCGGCGCGGGTCGATCCCGAGGGCCGGATCATCACACTCGACCAGCAGAACCGCCGGCTGTGGGACACCCGCGAGATCGCCGAGGGGGTGCGCGTCCTGCAGTCGGCGCTGGCCGTTCAGCGCCTCGGCCGCTACCAGATCGAGGCCGCCATCGCCGCATTGCACGATGACGCGGCAAGCGCCGAGGAGACCGACTGGTCGCAGATTCTCGCCTGGTATGACGACCTCATCGCCCTCACCGACGACCCGGTGCACCAGGACCCCGCCGCGATGCTCGGGCGTGCGGTCGCGGTCGGACACGTCCGCGGCGCCGCCGCCGGGCTGCACGAGACCGAGCGGCTGCGCGATGTGATCGGCGAGCGGCACCGTTGGCATGCCGTCCGCGGCCATCTGCACGAGCTCGACGGCGACCTGCCCGCCGCCGCCACGGCGTACGCCCGGGCCGCCCGCCGCGCCACGAACGTCGCCGAGCGGGATCACCTAGTCCGGCGGGCCGCCCGTGCACGGGCCGCCAAGCCATGAAGGAAGGGTCGTCCTACCGAGCGACCTCCGTAGGCTCGGTCGGGCTGCGTCATCTATGCGTGCGCGCCATGTTCTCGTCGCTGTCGGAGACCGGATCGGCAGCGATGCCCTCGTCGACGGCGGCCACATCCGCAGTCGCGTCCGCCTCGATGCTGTCCAGTGTGGGACCGATGGTGTCGGCCTGAGGGACGTTGTCCTCGAGGACGTACCGTCGCGCCATGTCGACGAACGCGTCCGCGTAGTGGGCCGGCGGGAAGTCGCCGAGGTAGTAGCGGCGGATCAGCCGGCGGTCCTCGGCCATCGGGTCGGTGTGCAGCAGCTTGTCGAGCACCTCGTCGAGCGTGGTGACCGCCTCGTCCAACACGTACGCCGCGCGTGCGAGCGGGAACTCCGACTCGTACCCCTCGGTCGACAGGCCCAACGGGTTCGTCAAGGCGAATGGCTTGGCCGAGTAGAGCCAGTCTGTCGCGACTGCTGAGACGTCGCCAACCAAGGCGTCCGAGGCGTTCACGCAGTCGAACACGGACATGTCCTCGGTCGCCGCTTCGCCGTAGAGGTGGTGCCGGCCGGTCTTTGCCGCGTCCTCGGCCAGCAGCTGGTCGATGCGCGCCACCTGGCGGACCGAGGCGGCGTGTTTCGCCGAGTAAGGGTGCGGTCGGAAGATTACCCGTGCCCCGCGCGCCAGCAGTGCGGACACGATGCGGTCCCCATAGGCCAGCGAGCAGTAATTCGCGTCCGTGTGGAGGCCGACCCACGTCGTGGCGTACAGGACGGTCTTGCGCTCGTCCGGCGTGTCGGCGATCGACGCGTCGGTCACCGCGATCGATTCGACCTGGGGACGGCCGACGATGTCGAAGCGGTCGGCCGTGATGTGGACGCCGTTGGCCGCGTACCGGTCGATGCCGGCCTGGCCGGCCACGAAGATCCGGTCGAACATCGCCGTGACCGGGTTGAAGCTCGATGCCTTGTCCGAGTCGCCGTGCAGCAATTGGATGTGCGTCAGCTGGCTGAACCGCACCATGTGGCTGTTCTTCGCGCCGTTATTGACGAAGAAGCACGCGCGCATGCTGTCGGTGACGCAGTCTTCGACCTGGTGGATGGCCGGGGCGTGAATGACCGGTATGGACGTCGCCTTGGCGAACGTCAACGAGGCCTGCTTCTCTCGCGCGATCACCACGAATCGCTGGCCGATGCGCTCAAGGTACGGCAGCCACATCAGCAGCTGGTACTCGGTGTCTTCCGGGCCGGTGAAGTAGACGGCGAACTTCGGCTCGTACGCGTTAAGCGCGACTCGGAACGCGTTTTCCTCGGTCCGGATCCCAAGCTGCATGCGCAGCGCTTGGATGGCAACGAACGCGACGCCCCCACAGTCGATGATCGCCGCGATGAGCAACGGCCACAACGACGCCTTGGCCAGGACCGTAACGGCGAGCCCGGCGATGAGCACGATGTTGGCGACGAAAAGGATCCGCGGCAGCACGACCAGCTGCCGATCCTGCCGGTAACCGGGAAGGTGTGCGATGCGCATGACCTGGCGGTTGACGAGTTC
>DASQPR010000462.1:0-3061 GCA_035643815.1 Micromonosporaceae bacterium
TGCTGGCCCACCGGCGGCGCTGGCCGTCCGATGACCCGGCCGTCGGGGTATGCCAGCGAATCCTCGGCGTCGATCCACAGATCCGGACTCCACGGCACCACACCGAGCGTCGGCCGGCCGGTCGCCTTCTCGAGCAGCGCGAGCCCCGGTTCGAGCAGGGCGGCGTCGCCCCGGAATTTGTTGATCACAAAGCCGGAAATGAGGGCCTGGTCGGCCCGGTCGAGCAACGCGAGCGTGCCGTGCAGTGCCGCGAACACACCGCCGCGATCGATGTCGCCGGCGACGATCACGGGCACCTGACCATGCCGGGCCAGGCCCATGTTCACGTAGTCGCTTGCGCGCAGGTTGATTTCCGTCGGACTTCCCGCACCCTCGGCGACGACGACGTCGTAGTCGGCGCGCAGATCGTCGAACGCCTGATAGGCCGCCGTGCTGAGGCGCGCGCGCCAGTCGCCGCCCAGGAAGTCGCCCGCACCGAAGTCGCCGACCGGCCGGCCGTTCAGGATCACCTGACTGCGTAGGTCGCTGCCGGGCTTGAGCAGCACCGGATTGAACGCGACGCTCGGCGCGAGCCCGCACGCCGCAGCCTGCATCGCTTGCGCCCGCCCGATTTCGCCGCCGACACCCGCCGGGTCGACGACGACGACCGAGTTATTCGACATGTTCTGGGCCTTGAACGGCGCCACGCGAACACCTTGGCGATATAGCCATCGGCAGATGCCGGCGACGATCGTCGACTTACCGGCGTCCGACGTCGTACCCGCGACGAGCAGCGCGCCGGTCACGCCTTCGGCCTGCTGATCGCGTGCCGAGCGCCGACAACACCGATGCTCACGACGAGCGCGAACGCGCCGACCGTACGGGAGATCCGAGCGGCTCGACGGATCTCGGGCGGACCGGGCAACGGACCCCGGCCGAGCATCGGGCGCACTTCCACGCGGCCGTGGTACACGTTGCGGCCACCGAGCCGTACGCCGAGTGCACCGGCCATGGCCGCCTCGCACTGGCCGGAGTTCGGGCTCGGATGGCGGTTCCGGTCACGCAGCCACGTCGCGAACGTGGCGAACGCCGTGCGTCGCGGCCCCCGGTAGCGTGGGTCGCCTAACGGCCGTTCGTCGCGGACGATTGCCGCCGCCCCGATCGTCAACAATGCGGTCAGACGCGAGGGTACGAAGTTGGCCGCGTCGTCGAGGCGAGCCGAAGCGGTGCCGAAGTCGCGGTAGCGCTCGGATCGGTGACCCACCATGGCGTCGAGCGTGTTGATCACCCGATAACCTACGAGGCCCGGCAAGCCGGCGATGGCGCCCCAGAGCAGCGGCGCGACCGTGGCGTCCGACGTGTTCTCGGCGACCGACTCCACGGTCGCTCGACCGATCTCACCGGCGTCGAGCGCCGCTGGGTCGCGGCCGCAGAGGTTCGGCACGCGGTGGCGCGCGACGTCGAGATCAGCCCGATCGAGGTCGGCCGCCATCGCGTCGGCTTCACGGCCGAGCGACGTGCCGCCGAGCACGGCGAAGGTGGTGGCGGCGACCAGGGCAGCGCGCGCCACCGGCCGCTGTCCCGTCGCGACGTGGGCAGCGACCGCGAGAGCCGTGGGGACGCCGGCCGCGACGAGGGCGTACGCGACCCCGGCGGCTTGCGTCGGCGCGTACATCGTGCGCTCAAGGCGGCTCGCCGCGCGGCCGAAGCCGGCCACCGGGTGGAAGCGACGTGGGTCGCCGAGAAGGGCATCGGCGGCGAAGCCGGCCACCAGGCCCGCGACCAGCGTGGTCGCGCCGGCGCGCCGTCGGTGAATGCTAGTCATCGCCGATCATTCTCACGTGCCGGCCCACGCGCACGCTCGCGGGTGTCACCGTCCACGTCAGTCGAGCGCGGTGACCTCGTCGCCGAGGCGGATCGCCCCGACGGCGTCGGGAATCAGGTTCGTCGCGAACATCAAGCCTTGATCCACGTTGCGGTAACGGGCCAGCGTACGCAGCGGCTCATGGCCCCGCTCACCGGTCTCCTGATCGGTGGTCGTGACGACGCAACGGTCACACGGTTTCGGCACTCGGAAGACCACGTCACCGACCCGGATCCGGCGACCCGTCCAGACGTCCTCGGCCCATGGCACCGCGCCGCCGATCACGATATTCGGCCGGAATCGCGTCATCGGTAGCGGTCCCTCGAGGCTCTGTGCCTCGAAGAGCCAATCGTTGAGTACGTCCAGCGACGCTGCGTTGGCCAACAGCACGGGATAGCCGTCGGCGAAGCTGACCCGGTCGGTGTCGAGCGAGTAGTCCGGGTTGATGCGGCGCCGCGTCGGATCGTCGAGCCAGAGCAGATGCGCCGTCCGGCCGAGCACGGTCGAGATCCATTTGTCGGCGATCTCATCGACGAGGGCACCCTGCAAAAGGCTGGAGTGCACATTCGTGTCGACCAACTCGCCGGCGACCACATCGACTACGAGATCGTCGTGCCCGGCCGCCCGCAGTTTCAGTTGCCGCCAGCTGAGTTCCGGTCGGATGCGGACGAGGCCCGGTTCCTCGCGCTGCGTAAGCATGCGATAGCCGTCGTCGACGATCATGAAGCGCCGATCGCCGGCGAACCCCCACGGCTCCACGCTCGCCTCGGCGACGTCCGTCCGGTAGCAACCCTTGATCGCGTACGTGTGAAGCCCGGTCACGTGCATGACGCCACGCTACAAGCGCGCCGGGAGTCCCACCATCGGACACCTGGCACGCCCCAACCGTCCAACTGAATGAAAACTTGCCATAGAGTCGCGGTGTGCATGAACAGTTGCTGACGATCGTCGACGGCGTGCGGCTCACGCCGACCCAGCGCCGGATCGCGCACTGCCTGCTCGAAAACGCGCCCGCGGCGGCCTACCTGTCAGCGGCCGAGGTCGCCGATCTGGCCGACGTCAGCCAACCGTCGGTCACCCGCTTCGCGATCGCCCTCGGCTACGACGGCTATCCAGCGCTCCGCCGGGCGCTGCGGACGCCAGCGCTCGACACGGCCGATCGAGACGCGGCAACCAGCCAAGACGCGATCGATCAAGCCCCGAACGAGCTACAACACG
>DASQPR010000463.1:0-3260 GCA_035643815.1 Micromonosporaceae bacterium
GGCCGGTGTGGTCGTCGTACGCGCAAGCCGGATCCACGACGCCGGGCTCGCGCCGATGGCCACCGTTGTGTTCGTCGATGTCGTGGCACATCTCGTCAAGGTCGGTCGCTGGCGATCGCGGTCGGACGTTGTCGCCGCCGAGAGGTGTGTGCGCGTCGAGCGCGATGCGTCCGGATGAGGTGAAAGTGATCCGGCGTCCGTACGGCGCCCGGCTCGCCGCTTGCTCGGCGGCGCGGATGCGTGCCGCCACGATCTCCACCGTGAGCAAACGCATGCGCCGGGCCCAAAGCAGCCAGCCGACAGCGAGCCCGAGCCCGAATGCCAGCACGATCACGAGCGTCGACTGACCGATGAACCACGCCACGTCGTGACCTCCGCGATTACTCGTGCGACTACCGACCCGGCCCGACGGCGCTGGTGACCGCGATGCCGGCACCCTGGTGAGGGACGTACACCGTATGGGTAACGACCTAACACCCCTTGCGATGACGCCCTCGACGCGATCGGTCGACGCCGTCGCCGGTTGCCGGAGCGTGCTCGGCTCGTTTGACGTTCCCGCAGCTCACGCCGCCGACGCGAGGACTCGCTCGCGGGCGCAGCCGGCCGGATAGGCGTCGCCTAATGAGATGCTTATCATGATATTTCCTAATTAGCGGATTGAGCACTCTTCGTCAGGTCGGCGCTTTCCACAGTCGACGGATCCGGCGCGGATCGTTGAACCGTTCTGCGCCGGGGACCGTGCCTGTCTATGCAGACATCGATGCCCAATGGGGAAGAAGGCCTAAGACATGGGACCGGAAGTCAACGCACGCCGTGCTTGGTTGCGCGCCGGCGGTCGACGGCGATATGCGGTTGGTGTGGCCGCATTCTCGCTCGGCGCGATAGCTCTGGCGGGATGTAGCAGCAGTGGTGGCAGCTCAGCGTCTCCGGGCACCGTCAACACGCCGACATCGGCGGCCGCCAGCGCTGGCGGTGGCGGAGCGAGCTCCGGCACTCAGACCCTGACCGTCAAGCAGGCGCAGGGTGGCAAGAGCTATCTGGCCGACTCGACCGGAAAGACGCTCTACCTCTTCGCCGCCGACGCGCCGGGCAAGTCGGTCTGCACCGGGCAGTGCGCCGCGTTCTGGCCGCCGCTGACCGGCACCGTCACCGCGGGCGCCGGTGTGACCGGCAAGCTCACCATGTTCCAACGATCCGACGGCGGCTCGCAGGCCGTCATCAACGGCCACCCGCTCTACACCTTCACGCTGGACAAGGCGCCCGGCCAGACCGCCGGCGAAGGCCTCAACGAGAACGGTGGCCTGTGGTACGTGGTCGACCCGGCCGGCAACCAGATCACCTCGCTGTCGGGCTGACGTCACCCGCCGCTCGGCCCGATGGTCGACCGGCGTTCGAGACCGCGGCGGCTACCGGAGGGTATCGGCCTGCGCACCGGTAGCCGCCGCCTCGAACGAAAGCTCACGCGCCCATCGGCGGCAGGTCGTCGGTGGGCGCGCTCCTGTCCGTGGGTACGACTCCATGGGTACGCCTCCATGGGTACGACGAATCGGCGGCCCTCGGCGCCGCGGGCCGGCCGGGCATTCCGGGTTTCCGCATCCGCCAGTCATAATCGACCGGACCTGCGACGACGACGTCGTACGGCGGACGAGGCGAGCGGAGCACGGCATGACGACGATCCCGACGGACGCGATCCCCGACCCCCGGACCGGAGCCAGCCGGACGCTGCCGTCTCGGGCTCGGGTGGTCGTGATCGGCGGCGGCGTCATCGGTACGTCCGCGGCGTACCACCTGGCCCACCTCGGCGTCGATGTCGTCCTCTTGGAGCGCGACCGGCTCACGTCCGGCACGACCTGGCATGCGGCCGGCCTCATGGTCACCTTCGGTTCGTTGTCGGAGACATCGACCGAGATGCGCAAGTACACGCGTGATCTCTATTCGCGGTTGGAAGCCGAGACGGGTCAGGCGACCGGACTGAAGCAGGTCGGCTTTGTCCAGGTCACCACGGATCCGGACCGGATGGAGGAGTATCGCCGGGTCGCCGCGTTCAACCGCTTCTGCGGGGTCGACGTGCATGAGGTCTCGCCCGAGGAGATCGCCAAGTTGTGGCCGCTGGCCCGCGTCGACGACGTACTCGGCGGGTTCTACGTCGCCGACGACGGCCGGGCGAACCCGGTCGACGTGACGATGGCGCTCGGCAAAGGCGCACGGCAGGCCGGCGCAAAGATCTTCGAGTCCACGCCGGTCACTGAGGTCTTGATCGCCAACGGCGCGGTCACCGGCGTGCGCACGCCGTACGGCGACATCGAGTGCGAGGTCGTGGTGAACTGCGCGGGCATGTGGGCGCGGCAGCTCGGCGAGCAAGCGGGTGTCACGATCCCGCTGCAGGCGGCCGAGCACTACTACCTGATCACCGAGCCGTTCGAGGGCATGCACGGCGACCTGCCGGTGCTCGAGGACCCGTCCAGCTACGGCTACTTCCGTGAGGAGGGCGCCGGCCTGATGATCGGCTTGTTCGAGGCGATCTGCGCGCCGTGGAAGGTGGACGGCATTCCGGCGAACTTCTCGTTCGGCGAGCTGCCGCCCGACTGGGACCGGATGTCGCCGTACCTGGAAAAAGCGATGGCGCGCATCCCGATCTCGACCGAGGTCGGCGTGCGGAAGTTCTTCTGCGGACCGGAAAGCTTCACACCGGATTTGTTGCCGGTCGTGGGTGAGGCGCCGGAGGTGCGCAACTACTTCGTCGCCGCCGGGCTGAACTCAATCGGCATCCTGACCGGCGGTGGCATCGGCCGCGCGATGGCGCAGTGGATCGTCGACGGGCGCCCCGACATCGACATCACCGGCATCAACATCGATCGCCTGCATCGCTACCAGGGCAACCGCGAGTATCGAGCGACGCGCACCGTGGAGAGCCTCGGCATGGTGTACGCGGCCCACTACCCGGGCAAGTCGATGCAGACCGCTCGCAACGCAAAGCTCTCGCCACTGCACGATCGGCTCGCCGGCCGGGGCGCGTATTTCCGCGACGTGAGCGGTTGGGAGGGTCCGGACTGGTATGCCCCATCGGGCGTTGAGCCGAAGATCGAGCAACTGTCGTGGGGGCGGCAGAACTGGTGGCCGTACTGGGAAGCCGAGCATCGGGCGGCGCGCGAGGGCGTGATCCTCATGGACATGTCGTTCATGTCGAAGTTCCTCGTCCAGGGGCGCGACGCCGGCCACCAGCTCGACCGGCTGTCCGGCGGCGCGGTGGACGAGGAGAC
>DASQPR010000464.1:0-2485 GCA_035643815.1 Micromonosporaceae bacterium
CCTGCCGAAATCCGGCCGCACCATGGATCTGCGCTGGATCTATCTGCACATGATCGAGGAGTACGCCCGCCACAACGGCCATGCCGACATGATCCGCGAACGCATCGACGGCGTGACCGGCGACTAGGCCGGCACCAGATCAGCGCGAGGGGCCTCGCAGCAAGGCCACAAACTGGCCAACCAGCGGCGCCATGTCCAGTTCGTCCGGGGATAGCAGCCACTGCACCTGTAGGCCGTCCATCACCGCGATCAGTAACGACGCGGCTCCCTCGGCGGTCAGGCCGGCCGGTAGTTCGTCCCCGAGTTCATCCCGGATCGCTTCCGCTATGCGCGCTCGTACGCCTCGATAGCGTTCGACGAAGAACGGCTTGGCCGGATGATTGTCGGTGACGCTCTCGGCCGACAGCACGGTGAACGATTGGACGATCCCCGGCTGGGTCGCGTTGAACGCCACGAGGCGCTCCACGTCGTGTAGGCCGGCCGGCTCGTGCGGCACCGTCGACTTGTCCTGGTCGCGCTGCCGTAGCACCTCGATGAGCAGTGCATCCTTACTCGGAAAATAGTGGAGCACGCCCTGTTGCGTGAGACCGACGCGCTCGGCAACGGCGGCGAGCGATGCACCGCGATAGCCACGCTCGGCGAAGACACCACGAGCAGCGGTCAGGATCTCGGCGCGTCGCTCCCCAGGCTGGGCTCGGCGACGCGGTGAAGCGGTCATGCGAACATCTTAAGCCCGCTACCTACCGAGTGATCGGTAAGTAAGGCAGAATGAGGGTGCCCGTCACACCGGCCGAGGAGGACGTCGCATGTCCGTGCTGCATGACCCGACCGAAACCGCCATCGAGTCCGCGCTCGGACGTCTCGACCTCGAAACCAAGGTGTCCCTGCTCGCCGGGCAGGACATGTGGACGCTGCCGGCCGTACCGGACATCGGGCTTCAATCACTCGTCATGTCCGACGGTCCGGTCGGCGTGCGCGGCACCCGATGGAGCGCGGATGACCCGTCGATCGCGCTGCCGAGCCCGACCGCTCTGGCCGCGTCCTGGGATCCGGACCTGGCCCGGCGCGCTGGCCGGCTGCTCGGCCAGGAGGCCCGCCGCAAGGGCGTCCACGTGTTGCTCGCCCCGACGGTGAACCTGCACCGCAGCCCGCTCGGTGGCCGACACTTCGAGTGCTACTCCGAGGATCCTCTGCTGACCGGAGCGATCGGCACCGGATACGTCCAAGGTGTCCAGGACCAAGGCGTTGGCACGACGGTCAAGCACTTCGTGGCCAATGATTACGAGACCGAACGCTTCACCGCAAGCTCCAATGTGGACGATCGAACGCTGCGCGAGCTCTACCTAGCACCGTTCGAGACGATTCTCCGCGACGCCGACGCCTGGGGCGTGATGTCGGCGTACAACTCGGTCAACGGCACGTCGATGACCGAGCACGAGCCGCTCCAGGTCGGGATCCTCAAGACGGAATGGGGTTTCGACGGCGCGATCGTGTCGGATTGGACGGCCGCCCGTGACACGGTGGGCGATGCGCACGGCGGCCTCGATATCGCGATGCCGGCCGCCAACAACCCCTGGGGCGAGAAGCTGGTCGCCGCCGTACGCTCCGGCGCCGTCGCGCAAGAACTAATCGACGACAAGGTACGGCGAGTGCTTCGGCTCGCCGCACGCGTTGGCGCATGGGACACCGTGGCGCCGGCGGTGGCGCCGCAGGACCGGCCCGCAACCGTTGACGGCGCTGCGCTGGCGCGTGAGATCGCGACGCGTTCGTTCGTGTTGGCGGCCAACCGAGACGAGACGCTTCCACTTGACACATCGACGTTGTCGAGCGTTGCCCTGATCGGTCTCGGCGCCAAGGAAGCGCGTGTGCTCGGCGGCGGGAGCGCGACCGTCTACCCGGAACATGTTGTTTCGCCACTGGAAGGGCTCACCGCCGCGCTGGACGGCCGCGCCTCGGTGACGTACGCGATAGGAATTGATCCGCGCACGAAGCTGCCGGCGGCCAGCGGCCCGGCGTGGTCGGGTCTGAGAGCGACGTTCCGCGACGGTGACGGAGCGACGATGCTGACGACGCCGATGCCGTCCGGCGCCGGTTGGTGGATGGAGATGCCCGACGGCGTCGACCCCGAGCGCCTGGGCGTGCTCGTGGGCACCGGCGTCGGCGGCCTGAACACGCTGCAGAACGAGTGCCAGGCATGGCTGGAGGGCGGCGACCGCGCCGTCTCCCCGCACTTCGTGCCGATGATGATGCCCAACGCGGCCGCCGGCACGATCGCGATGCGCCTCGGCGCGCACGGCCCGGGCTTCAGCGTCTCGAGCGCGTGCGCCACGGGCGGTCACGCCATCGGCGAGGCCGCTCGGATGATCGCGCGCGGCGAGGTCGACGCCGTCGTCGCCGGCGGCACCGAGGCCGCACTCACCGGGCTGTGCATCGCGGCGTTCAAGCGGATGGGCGCGCTCTCGCGCGAGGGCGTCTCGCGCCCGTT
>DASQPR010000465.1:0-2936 GCA_035643815.1 Micromonosporaceae bacterium
ACTGCCCGGAAGACAACTGCCCGGAAGACCACTGCCCGGAAGACGACGTCGGCTCGCAAGGCAGCGGGCCGCTCGGCGGCCACAAAGCGAACATCGGCCGGGCGGACGGGCACGGCTCGGACGGGCGCGGCTCGGGCCGGCGGTGTTAGGACGACCGCGCGACGTACCGGCAGCCGTACCGTGAAATCGGCCGTGGCCAAGCGCGCCGCGCCGGCGAAGAAGTCACCGGCGCGCAAGGTCAGCGCGCGACGGACGGCGACGAAGCGGACCGCACCGGCGTCCCGGTCGACCGCCACCCGTTCCACGGCACGATCCGGCGCCATCGCGCGGAGTCGTTCGATGACGGGTCGGTGACGACCGGAACACCGTGCCGCTGGTATGACTGAGTCATGGTCATCCGCCGGCTCATCGCGCCGAGTCTCGATTTCAGTGCGCTGCGCCGCGAGCTGAAGCTGCCAACGCAGTTTTCGCCCGCGGCGCAGCGCGAAGCCGACGACGTCGCGGCCAGCGGCCCGACCATGCCGTCGGCGGACCACACCGATATCGCGTTCGTGACGCTCGACCCGCCCACGTCGATGGATCTCGATCAGGCCATGTGCCTGCAGCGCCGGTCGCACGGTTACCGCGTGTGGTACGCGATCGCCGATGTCTCCGCCTTCGTTGCACCCGGCGGGGCGCTCGTCGGTGACACGTGGCAACGCGGCCAGACGGTCTATCTGCCCGACGGGCGCGTACCGCTGCATCCCGCGGTCCTGTCCGAAGGCGCGGCCAGTCTGTTGCCCGGTCAGTCGCGCCCGGCGGTCGTGTGGACGATCGACCTCGACCATGACGGCATCACCACGGCGGTTCGCGTCGAGCGTGCGGTCGTACGCAGCCGGGCCAAGCTCGGCTACCCGGCCGTACAGGCGGATGTGGCCGCCGGTTCCCTCGCCGAACCAATCGCGCTACTTCCCGAGATCGGCGCGCTGCTGATCGAGCGAGGGCTCGCCAGGGGAGCAATCAACCTGCCGATGCCGTCGCAGGAGGTCGAGCCGGTCGACGGTGGCTGGGAACTCGTGTTGCGGGCCGCGGAGCCGATCGAGGAATACAACGCCCAGATATCGCTGCTGACTGGCATGGCCGCCGCCGACATCATGATCGAGGGGAAGGTCGGACTGTTGCGGACGATGCCGGCGCCGACTCCGGAGGCGATCGCCAAACTCAAGGCGGCGGCCGGGTCACTCGGCATCGGTTGGCCCGACGGCGACTCGGCCGGCCGCGTGATCGGCGCGGTGGACGGCAGCGATCCCCGGGGCGCGGCGTTTCTCGGCCAGGCCGCCGAGCTAATGCGCGGTGCCGGCTACGTGGCGCTGGACGGCTCGATTCCCGATCTGCATGAGCACGGTGGGGTGGCCGCGCCGTACGCCCACGTGACCGCTCCACTGCGGCGCCTCGCCGATCGCTACGCTACCGAGGCGTGCCTCGCGTTGGTCGCGGGGACGGAGCTGCCGGGGTGGGTTCGGCCGGCGCTGCCGAAGCTGCCCGACGTGATGGCCGCGACCGATCGCGTGGCCAACACGGCGGAGCGCGGCGCGGTCGATCTCGCCGAGGCCGTGCTGCTGGCGGGTCGTGTCGGGGAACAGTTCGACGCGGCGGTCCTGGACGTGGACGGTTCCAACCACGCACCGGAACACGCGCATGATGCTGAACCGGCCAAGCCACCCAAGCCACCGCGGGGCACCGTGGCACTCGACGCTCCGGCCGTTCGCGCCCGGTGCGAGGGTCCTGGCCTGGTCGCCGGCGAGCGGTTGGCGGTGTGGCTCGCGGTCGCCGACCCGGTCGAACGCCGGGTGCTCTTCGAGACGTTCGCTCCGGTCGCCGAACCAGTGGTATGACAACACGGTGCACGCCGCACCCAAACGCAGCATCATGAGCACGGCACGACGTGCACCACGCATCGGCTGGGTCGATGGAGCCTCGCGGCTGCGCTACGCATCGGCTCTGACACTGCTGGACGAAGGGATCCGTGATCGTGGTCGACACCGGCACCGACATCGTGGCTTTCCGCACCGCGCGGGACTTTCTGCTCGCGCACCGCGATGACTGCGCGACGGCGTACGAGCAGTTTCGTTGGCCCCGGCTGACGGATTTCAATTGGGCTCGCGACTGGTTCGACGGTGTACTCGCGGTTGAGCACGCCGACCAGACCGCGCTGTGGGTGGTGGAGGAGGACGGCAGCGAGGAGAAGCTGACGTTCGCCGACATGTCATCGCGGTCGTCACAGGTCGCCGGCTGGCTGCGTTCGCAAGGCCTGGGTCGCGGTGAGCACGTGCTGCTGATGCTGGGTAACCAGGTCGAGCTCTGGGAGACGATTCTCGCCGCGATCAAGCTCGGCGCGGTGATCATTCCGGCCTCGACCCTGCTCAGTACGGAAGATCTCGCCGACCGGATCCATCGCGGCCACGTGTCGCACGTGATCGCGCGCAGCATCGATATCCCGCGCTTCGAAGGCGTCCACGGCGGCTGGACGCGCATCGCCGTCGGTGAATCGGCGGAGGGTTGGCTGCGCTACGCCGACTCGTACGATTCGCTCGACGATTCGAGCGAGGACGGCCCGACGCCGGCCGACGATCCGTTGTTGCTCTACTTCACGTCCGGCACGACGGCGCAGCCGAAACTCGTCGAGCACACCCATACGTCGTATCCGGTCGGGCACCTGTCGACCATGTACTGGATCGGGCTGCGGCCGGGTGACGTACACCTCAACATCTCTTCGCCCGGCTGGGCCAAGCACGCCTGGAGCAATGTCTTCGCGCCGTGGAACGCGGGCGCGACCATCCTCATCGTGAACCAGACCCGCTTCGCCGCCGACGCGCTGCTCGACACGATCGTGCGGTGCGGAGTGTCGACATTCTGCGCGCCGCCGACGGTGTGGCGCATGCTCATCCAGGCCGATC
>DASQPR010000466.1:0-5130 GCA_035643815.1 Micromonosporaceae bacterium
CGAGGATCGTCGCGAGCTCCGCCCTCGCGCCGGCCGCGATCGCGTCCACGAGACCGTCGACGACCACCGATCCCTCGAAGATGTCCGGATATTCGAGCAGGTCCGATTCGTAAACGAGGACTTGCTGCATGCGCAACGACCATTGCTGATCCCACGGTCGCGGGAGACCGAGCGCTTCATTCCAGGCCGGCAGCTGGACTGCTCGGGCACGGGCGTCGCGGGACAGTGTCACGCCGAGCATCTCCAGGACGATGCGCTGGATGTTGTTTTCCGGCTGCGCCTCGGTGAGGCCGAGCGAATTCACCTGTACGCCGTAGCGCAGGCGCCGCGCCTTCGGATCGGTCACGCCGTACCGCTCGAACGTGATCTCATCCCACAGCCGGGTCAGCGCCCGCATCTTCGCCATCTCTTCGATGAAACGGACACCGGCGTTGACAAAGAACGAGATGCGGCCGACCACGGCGCCGAACCGTTCCGGCCGGACCTGCCCCGAGTCGCGTACGGCGTCGAGCACAGCGACCGCGGTGGCCAGGGCGAACCCGACCTCCTGCACCGGCGTCGCGCCGGCCTCCTGCAGGTGATAGGAGCAGACGTTGACCGGGTTCCATTGTGGCGTGTTGGCGACTGTCCAGGCGATCGTGTCGGTGGTCAGCCGCAGCGACTCGGCCGGTGGGAAGATGTGCGTGCCACGGGACAGGTATTCCTTGATGATGTCGTTCTGCGTGGTCCCGGCCAGTTTGGCGAGGTCGGCGCCGTGCTCCTCGGCCACCGTGACGTAGAGCGCGAGCAGCCACATCGCCGGGGCGTTGATCGTCATTGACGTATTCGCGGCGGCGAGCGGGATGCCGTCGAAGAGCGTACGCATGTCACCCAGGTGGGCGATCGGCACACCGACCCGCCCGACCTCGCCCGCCGCCATCTCGCTGTCCGCGTCGTAGCCGGTCTGCGTCGGCAGATCGAACGCCACGGATAGACCGGTCTGGCCCTTCGCCAGATTGCGCCGGAACAGCGCGTTGCTTGCCGCCGCGGACGAGTGCCCGGCGTAGGTGCGCATCACCCACGGCCGGTCGGGCCGATCGAGCCGGTACGACATGGTCGAATTCTACTGACGGGTAGCCTTCACGGATCGGGTGAAATTACTCTCAGGCACGTTCCGCCCGTCCTGCGTCGTGCCGCCTCGGACACGTAAGGCACTCTTGTCGGCATGGAAGAGCACAAAGCGATCCGGGTACGGGGGCTGCGCAAGACGTACGGCGAGGCCGTCGCGGTGGCCGGCATCGACCTGGACGTGTACCGGGGTGAGTGCTTCGCGCTCCTCGGCCCGAACGGTGCCGGCAAGACGTCGACGGTAGAGATCCTCGAAGGCTTCCGGCCCCGTACGGCCGGTGAAGTGTCCGTTCTCGGCACGGATCCGGCCCATCCGACTCGGTCGTGGCGGGCCCGGGTCGGCATCGTGCTGCAGTCGACCGGTGCCGAATTCGATGCCCTGACCGTCGGCGAGGTGGTCCGCCACTTCGCCGCCTACTACCCGGCGCCACGTGATCCGGACGAAGTCATCGCCGCGGTCGGCTTGAGCGAGAAGGCCAATGCCCGGACGAACAGGCTGTCCGGCGGTCAGCGGCGGCGGTTGGACGTGGCACTCGGCGTCATAGGTCGCCCCGAACTGCTCTTCCTGGACGAGCCGACGACCGGTTTCGACCCGGAGGCCCGGATCGAGTTCTGGGAGTTGATCAAATCGCTTCGGGGCGAAGGAGCCACGATCCTGCTCACCACGCACTACCTCGAAGAGGCCGAGGAACTCGCGGACCGCGTCGGCGTGATCGCCGATGGCCGGTTGCTCGAGGTCAACCCGCCCTCAGTCCTGGGCGGCCGCGACCGGGCCGCCACGATCGTGACCTGGGACGGCGCCACCGGCCGGCAGTCGCATGAGACCGCGACGCCGACCGCCTTCGTCCAGAAACTGGCCGGCGAGCTCGGCGGCGAAATCCCGGGCCTCACGGTGGCGCGGCCGACGCTGGAAGACATTTATCTCGCCATGATCGACAAGCGAAAGGGCACCGCCTGATGGCCGCCGAAACGATCAAGCCGGCCGCTCCGGCCCTGGAGAGCACGGCCGTCTCGACGCTGCGCATCGGCTGGCTGCGCGGCCAGCTCGAGCTCAAAGAATTCTTTCGGCAGCGCGAGCAGGTGTTCTTTACGCTCGCGTTCCCGGTGATGCTCTTGCTGATCTTCGGTTCGATCTTCAGCTACACGATCGACGGATCGGGCGGCGTCGCGTTCGCCCGCTATTTCGTACCCGGGATTCTCGCGACCGGCCTGTTCGGCGTCGCGTTCCAGACGCTCGCGATCCAGATCGCGGTCGAACGGGACAAGGGCGTCCTCAAGCGCCTGCAGGGCACGCCGATGCCACCGGCGGCGTACTTCGTCGGCAAGGTCGTGATGGTCCTCGCGCTGGTGATCCTGGAGTCGGTACTACTCCTAGTGATCGCCGAGCTGCTCGGCAAGGTGTCATTGCCGACCGACTGGCACCGGTGGGTAACGTTCCTCTACGTGACCGTCCTCGGGGTGACGGCCGGATCGCTGTTCGGCATCGCGTACTCGTCGGTCCCGCGTACGGGCAAGGCGGCCCCCGCCGTCGTCACGAGCGTCGCGTTGGTCCTGCAGTTCCTCTCCGGCGTGTACTTCGTGTTCACCCAGGTCCCGCAGACGATCCAGCACCTCGGTGCGTTGTTCCCGCTCAAGTGGATCGCCCAGGGCTACCGCTCGGTGCTGCTGCCGGATCGGCTGCAATCGATCGAGCCCGCGCACTCATGGGAACCCGGCCGGACGGCACTGATTCTCGGCCTCTGGTCGGTCGGTGCTCTCGTGGTGGCGCTACGTACGTTCCGTTGGCGGAGTCGTACCGATTCGTGAGGCGGGTTGATCGCCGCCGCTTGTCGTGCGCTCGACGCGACGCGCCAGGTTGGGGTGCGATCATCCTCGACGCGGTGCCAGACTGAGGGTGTGCCGGAATCCACCGTCTACGTCCTCGGGCCGCTCGTGGCGTTCCTGGTGATCGGCGCGCTCGCCGCGATCTTGCGCTGGTCTTCGGACCCGGAGCTGAAGCGCAAACAAGCCGAGATCTTCGCCGGACCCGCCGACTACGGCCTGCTCGCCGTGGTCGCTGTGGTCGACACGGCACTCGAGGCCCGCGCGACGCAGCTCCGGCTGAATGACGCCGGCATCCGTGCCACGGTGTCGCCGTCCGGCGACGGTCGGATGAACGTTCTCGTTTTCGACACGGAGAAGGACGCCGCCCGTCGGGTAGTCGGCAGCTCGCCGATCTGAGTACGCTGCCTCTTCGTTGTGTCGTCCGAGGCCCCGGGCTGTCTCGCGACTTCGTTGTTGTCCGTCACGTTCTCCAAGACCCGGAGATCCTCTTCAAGCGCCAAGGCCGAGCTTCTGCTGGCGCAGGCCGGAATCACGCCGGTGAGCAAGACGCCGTACCTCGAAATCGGCAGCGTGCTGAACCAGCTCGACCCGTCGGGCGCGTTCTTCAGCCACGACAAGATCGAAGGCGTCGCCACCGCGGACGGAGGCAAGACCCTGTACCTGGCTAACGACAGCGACTTCGGCATGGACCATCTGCTCGGGCAGGACGAGGCGGCCTGTGAGGCGTCCGGTCTCTCCGACACGACGGCGTGCGCGCCGGTGAAGTCGGCGACGACAGGCAAATACCTCATCCACCAGAAGACGCTCGATGCCAGCGGGGTGGTGGACGACGGCGATGTCCTCAAGGTCGACGTGTCGAAGCTCCCGCCGGTGCTCGGCACGGCGACGGTAACGATCAAATACTGACCCGACCCACCGCAGAACGGCCCGCTTCCCGCCGACCGGGAGCGGGCCGTTCCGCTCGCCTGTCCGTTTCCCGCCGTCCGGGCAGGCCGTTCGCTCGCCTGTCCCGGTTCCCGCTGACCTGGAGCGGCCGTTCCTTTGCGCGTCTCAGCCGCAGGGCGTTGTTTCAACGCGGGCAATATCCAAACAGGAAACGGCCCGAGTGACCCACGCACGGTGCCGTGGTCCGCCGGTTGCGGGCCGGATCGGTGACGACTGCATCATCGATCCGGCCCGGCCCGTCGCGGCCGACCCCACGTCCCCAGGCGTAGATCACGCCGCGACGGACATCTCCTCATCCAGTACGTCGTCGACGTCGTCGACGTCGTCGGCACGATCGTCGTCGCTCGCGTCGTCGTCGTTGGCGTCGTCGTCGTTGGTGTCGTCGCTCGGAGATCGCCGCAAGCCGGCGTCGAAGATCGGATCGGCCGGCGGCGGCACCGGGGACGTGTCGAAGCGATCGTGATCGAAATCGGCGAACAGTTCGTTGTCCGGCGGCAGGTCGGCCGGGCGACCGGGCGACTCCACCGCCTCCGCGGCCTCGCCGCCAACGGAGCCCTCGGTCGCCGGATCGTTGACCGCATCGGTAGCGCCGACGGCGCGGCGCCGGGCAAACTTCGCCACGCCCCGCGACATGTCGTGGCCAACGGCGACGGCGTCGAGTTCGTACGACGTGTGGCGGCGTTCGTCGTTGTCGGTCCAGTCCCGGCTATACATCCGGCCGTGGATCACGAGCGGATCGCCGAGCTGAACGGACTCGAACACGTTCTCGCCGAGCTTGCGCCAGCATGCGACCTTGATGCGCAGACTGTCGCCGTCGACCCAGCGACTGGTGGCCCGGTCGTACCGGCGCGACGTGGACGCGAAGCGGAACGTGACTACGTACGTCCCGGTCTGCGACGTACGTCGCCACTCGGGGGCCGTCATCACGTTGCCGATCAAGGTCACCGCGGTGTCGAACATGACATCTCCCTTACGTGAGAATCGGCGGCGCGGTTCGCTGCGCGCCGGGGTATGCCGGTCGAGACTCGTCGTACGGTGGCGGTGACGCGAGCGGCCGCCGGCCGAACTGTGTACAGGAAGGGTGCCTGTGGATATCGACCTTCGATGCGCGCGGCGGCAGTCACGGGCGCGGTAACCTACCGCCGTGGATGAAGACGTGCTGGGCTCGCCGTACGAGCGCATGACGATTGACCTCGGCGAAGACGACGAGGGTGCGGTCGTGGCGACCCTGGTCCGTCGGCGCTGCGAAGAGTC
>DASQPR010000467.1:0-6207 GCA_035643815.1 Micromonosporaceae bacterium
ACCAAGTAGCCACGGCATGCGTCAGACGTGATCGTAAAGCCCGGTGGCACCGGCAGCCCCATGTTGGCCATCTCGGCGAGATTGGCGCCCTTGCCGCCGAGTAGGTCCTTCATGTCTTTGTTGCCGTCGGCAAATTCGTACACGTACTTGGTCATCACGGCTCCTCACGCGCGGACAACGGTGTCGCTTCTATCTCATCGCGACGGCGTCGCTCGGGTTAGGGCCGTCGGCCCCCTCTCGTCAGGTCGGAGAGCCCGCTGCCGATGCCTGCTTCGCCGACACCGGATCACGGCGGCCCGAGAGGGATCGGGTGACCTTAGGATCTATCTGTGTCCTCTGCATCCGAGCCCGAAAGCGACCGCAACGCCTGGGCGCCTGAGTTCGACATCTCGGCGTTGTCGCGGGTGCGCCTGGACGAGCTGCTCCAGGAGCTGCTGGACCGGGTCGGCGAGGTCATGTCCAGCCGTGAGCGGCTGTCGGCACTGCTGCAGGCTGTCGTCGGGATCGGCGGTGACCTGGATCTGCGCAGCACGCTGCACCGGATCGTCACCGCGGCCTGCACTCTGTCCGGTGCCCGGTACGGTGCGCTCGGGGTGATCGGTCCAGATCGGCGACTCGTCGAATTCATCACCGACGGCCTGACTGTCACCGAACGTCACGCGATCGGCGACCTGCCCACCGGCCGCGGCGTCCTTGGCCTTCTCATCGACGATCCTCGACCGGTGCGCATGGCCGACATCACCGCGCATCCGCAATCGTTCGGATTCCCGCCGAATCACCCGCCGATGCACAGCTTCCTCGGCGTGCCCGTACGGATCAGGGATCAGGTGTACGGCAACCTGTACCTGACCGAGAAGCGTGATGGCGAAGAGTTCGGCGCCGACGATGAACAAGTCGTCGTGGCCCTGGCGACGGCGGCCGGCATCGCCATCGACAACGCGAGGCTCTACGCGGCCGCTGGCCGCCGGCAGCAATGGCTTGAGGCGACGGCGGAAATCACGAACGCGCTCCTCGGTGAGGTCGACCGTTCCGCGGCTCTCTCGCTGGTAGCGGCGCGTGTGCGTGAGGTGGCCAACGCGGCTTTCGTAGCGATCCTGATTTACGACGCCGATGCCGGCGAGTTGCGGGTCGACGTGACCGCACCGCCACACGCGATCGCCACCGGCACGTCCCTGGCGGTGGCCGACACTCCTTTTGAGGGTGTCATCACCTCGGGTGACCACGTTGTCGTGGCCGACCTCGATCGGGCGATTCCGTCGGCAGCCGCAATTCCGTCGGGCCAAGCCCTGATCGCCCCGCTCGGCCGCGATGCAGGAAGCGAGGGTGTACTTCTCGTCGCGCTGCCCACCGACGGCGTCGGCTTCGGCGACGATACCGACGCCAACATGATCAACACCTTCGCCGTGCAGGCCGCGCTGGCCCTGGAACGTGTTCAAGCGCAGGAGGAGCGGCAACTTCTGGTGGTGCTCGAAGATCGTGAACGGATCGCCCGCGACCTTCATGACGTGGTGATCCAGCGACTGTTCGCCGCCGGTCTTGGCCTGCAATCGATGTCGCGCCTGGTCGGGCGCGACGATCTTCGTCAGCGACTTGATCAGACGGTGACCGACCTGGACACCACGATCCGCGACATCCGTACCGCGATCTTCGAGCTGCGGGCGCCGGCGGCGGCGTCCCTGCACAGTGAGCTCATCGACACCGTCGAAGCAGCCGCGAACGCCCTCGGCTTCCGTCCGACGTTGCGCGTGTCCGGTTTGATCGACCGGGGCGTGCCGGAGGCGCTCCGCCCGGAGATCGTCGCCGTTGTTCGCGAAGCGCTGTCCAACGTCGTCCGGCACGCCCACGCGCGCTCGGTCGAGGTGGCGGTGGACGTGTCGACCGACACGTTCGACTTGCGGGTCACCGATGACGGGGTCGGGATCGTCGCCGGCAAGCCGGGCAATGGGCTCGGGAACCTGCGCGCCCGGGCCGAGGAGCGCGCCGGCACGTTCTCCGTCGCTCCGGTCGATCCACACGGCACGATGCTGACCTGGCGGGTGCCGATCCCGGCGGCCGGCGACGAACGGTAAGGCCCGCCGGCGCGGGACCTTCGGCACTGTCGCCCGGGTATCCCGTGACCGAAGCTGGGCGTCATGACTGCGGCCTCGGACGCCCACACATTCGCGGGCCCGGCTGGTGGCCCGATCAACGTCGATGTGGCGGAGCTTGCCGGCGGTGTCGATGCGCTCGCCGCCGACGGTGCGATCATCCGCATCCGACCGGTGCGGGCCGGCGACGCCGTCGCGCTGACCGATCTGCACGAGCGGGCCAGCAACGACACGCTGTACCGCCGGTTCCTGTCGGCCGGACACCATCCGATCGCCGGCGAGGTCGCGCGGCTGGTCCGAACACCGGATGCCGATCATGCGGCGCTGGTGGCGGTGGAACGCGGTCGCGTGGTCGGTGTCAGCTCGTACGAGGTGCTGCCCGGCCGGCGTACGGCCGAATTCGCGGTGTTCGTCGATGACGCGTGTCATGGCCGGGGCATCGGCACTTTACTGTTGGAGCATCTGGCCGTCTGGGGCCGGCGCCACGGGATCCCGGATTTCCTCGGCGAAGTGCTGCCGACCAACAGCTCCATGTTGCGGGTGGCGTCCAATCTCGGCCAGCCCATCCGATCAAAGTTTGATCTTGGTCTCATCGAGGTACACCTCGATACCGAGCTCGCCGACTCCAACGTCGTCGATGTTCGTGACGCCGCCGCCGCCCGCCACTCACTGGACAGCCTGTTCGCGCCACGGACGATCGCGATCGTCGGCGACGACTGGACTCCGGGCGGTGCCAGCCGCACGCTTCTCGACGCCATTGTCGAGGGCACATTTGCGGGAACTGTATACGCCGTCGGCGCGTCGGATAACGACGACTTGGGCGCACCCACGTACAGCAGCATCGATGCCGCGCCCAGCCCCGATCTCGTCATCATCACCGCTGCCGCGGCGGCGGTCCCGGCGGCGCTAGCCTCCGCTGGGGAGTCCGGTGCGCGTGTCGCGCTCGTCGCCTCCGGCGGCTTTGACGGCGATGGTCCCGAGAGTGCGCGCGGTCGAGCCGAGCTCGTACGCATTGCGCGCACCGGCGGAATGCGCCTGGTCGGCCCGAGCAGTCTCGGCGTTGTCAACACCGCCGAGACGGTGAGCCTGCACGCAACGAGCGCGCGGGCCGTTCGGGCCGGCGGCCTTGCGGTCGCGGCCCAGTCCGGCGCGGTCGGCAGCAGCCTGTTGGGCAACGCGTATCGCCACGGCCTCGGCATCGCCACGTTTGTGTCGCTCGGCAACAAGGCCGACGTGTCCGGTAACGACCTGCTGTCCTACTGGTACGACGATCCAGCGGCCAAAGCCGTTGCCCTCTATCTCGAGTCGCTCGGAAATCCGCGCCGGTTCGGACGGATCGCCCGCGCGGTCGCACGACGCAAGCCCGTCCTCGTGATCAAGAGCGGGCGCCGGGGAGTCGGCGGCGCAACCGGCACCACGGACGCAGCGCACGCCGATGTCACGGTCGACACGCTGTTTGCCCAGGCCGGCGTCATCCGGTGCGACGGACTGAGTGACCTGGTGGCTACCGCACGCGTTCTGATCGACCAGCCGATGCCGGCCGGCGATCGGATCGCGATCGTGGGCAACGCGGGCGGCATTAACGTGTTGTGCGCCGACGCCGCGGAATCCGCGTCGCTGACTGTGCCGACCCTGCCCGACGAGGTCCAGAAGGCGATCCGGTCGGCCGTTCCCGGATGCGTCGCGGCCGCAAACCCGGTCGACCTTGGTGCGACCGCCACCGCCGATCAGGTGCGTGGTGCAATGGCGGCGGTCGCCCCGTACGTCGACGCGATCGTAGTCGCACTGGGTTCCACACCAGGCGACGACGTACCCGACGTCGTCACGGCGATTGGACGCACGATCGACGAATTCGAGATGCCGCTCGTCGTCGTGCTGCTCGGAGTGGAGCCGATGCCGATGAGCCTGGGCCGGCGCGGTGTCGCGCTCTTCGACCGCCCGGAGACCGCGATCGGTGCGCTCGGTCGCGCCGTACGTTATGCCCGGTGGCGTGCGTCGCCGTTAGGCCAGCGGCCGGCACTGGCGGGCATCGACGCCTTCCGGGCACGCCGCCTGGTCGACGACGCGTTGCGGAGTGCCGGCGATGTCGGGGCACCGGAGGATCTCGGCCCGGAACTCCTGCGCTGTTACGGAATCCCGATTATGGCAGCACCGGCGGCGGTGGCCGCGCCAGCGGGCGTCGAGATGGTGGTCGGAGTTGCCCACGATCCGTTGTTCGGTTCGGTTCTCACGTGTGGCGTCGCTGGGATCGCCACCGAACTGCTCGGTGATCGAAGCCGGCGGGTGTTGCCCCTCACCGACGTCGATGCCGCCGGCATGTGGCGTGATCTGAAGGCGGCGCCGATGCTCACCGGCCATCGTGGCTCGACTCCGGTCGATACGGCCGCGGTGGAGGACCTGTTGCTGCGTCTCGCCCGGCTGGCCGAGGAGCTTCCGGAGGTGGCGGCGCTCGATCTCGATCCAGTCGTTGCCGGGCCGGACGGCGCCGCCGTCGCCGGCGTGGAGGTACGACTGGCGACGGTCGGCAGGGAACCAGACGCGGGACTGCGGGCGCTGCGTGAGCCGGATTGAAGCCGAATGATCCGGCGGCCGTTGACGTCTCGCATGCTCAGGTGCCGAACGTCCCGTGCACGGCGGGTTAACCGGCCCTGTCTGGAGATCGCTGCCGCTGCAACGCTGGGTGGCGAGACCAAGGAGAAGCCGATGATGAGCAACGCGGCGATACGCCTGGACCGCGGGACCGCGCGATGAACGCCGGATGGGACACCGACCAGCTCGGTGCCAAGTGGGCGACCTGCCTGCAGTCCGCCATCGCGGCTCCGTCGGTGCACAACAGCCAGCCATGGCGATTTCGGCTTGGCCAGCACCACGTCGATGTGTTCGTCGACCCGACCCGTCGACTCGTCGCGATCGACCCGATGGGTCGCGAGGCGATGATGAGCGTCGGCGCCGCCGTGCTGAACCTACGGGTCGCGATCCTCGCGGCCGGACGGGTTCCGCTCACGCAGCTGTTGCCGAGCCCGGACGAGCCGGAGCTCGCAGCCAGGATCACGCTCGGCGCGGCGCACCAACCGGATGCAACGGTGCTCGCGCTCGCATCCGCGATCGGCAAACGCCGCACCAACCGGCGACCGTTCCGTGACATCGACGTTCGCGACGAGGTCATCGACCAGCTCAGGACGGCCGCCCGTGTGGAAGCCGCCACCCTCACCGTCGCTGACCCGATCGGCCGCGAGGTCATCCTCGACGTGGTCCGCAGTGCACAGGAGGCGCAAGCCCACGACCCGCGTTACGTCAACGAACTCGCGAACTGGACGGCGTTGGACCCGATGTTCGGCGAGGGTGTGCCGGCCCAGTCCTTCGGCCCGAGCCACGATTGGGCCGACGTGCCGATCCGTGACTTCGGTTTGGCTCATCCCGACATCCGCCGCCGTCATGCCTGGTTCGAAGCGGCTCCGACGGTGGTCATGCTGTCCACTGAGGCCGATACACCGGTGCAATGGCTGCGCGCCGGACAGGCGATGGAACGCGTTCTGCTGACCGCGACCGTACGAGGCGTCGCGAACACCCCGATGACGGCGCCGACCGAACTCCCCGAGTTGCGGGCGTTGCTGAACGATTCGGGCGACCGGCGAGTCGCGCAGGTCATTCTCCGACTCGGTTACGGCGACCCATGCCCATCGACGCCGCGCCGGCCCCTGGCTGATGTTCTCGAATCGAGCCGGTCCGCGGTTGGGGCGCCGTCCACCGGTCCCGGTGCTTGGGGCTGATGATTCGGTCGCGCACCGTGCAGGCCTTGCGAACACGAACGGAGATGAGCATGAACGACATCGTCACGTACGGGAGATCTGACGACATCCGGCTGCACAACAGCGAGCCACGCGGCACTTTTCAGCCGGGTCAGCTCGATGGCCTGCCCTCACCGGCCGCCACATTTCTCCAGCATGCGATCGCCCCCGGAGCACCACTCCCGCAACGCCTCAGCTTGACGATGCACGGCCAGATCAAGGTCATGGGCGGCTGGTTGCCGTTCCGCGCTGAGCAGGTCATCGACCGCGACCGCGGCTTCTGGTGGACCGCGAACGTCGCGCACGGGCTGTTGCGTGGCAGCGACAGCTTC
>DASQPR010000468.1:0-3584 GCA_035643815.1 Micromonosporaceae bacterium
GCGGCCTGGCGCCGGTCCAGCCCGGCACGACTGCCCGCATCGCTGTTACGTCGTCGCGCCGCCGGACGCCACACCGTACGTATTGCTCGTGGAGGCGGGCCAGCGCGTCCTCGTCCAGGGTGACTCCGAGACCGGGACCCTCCGGCACGGCGACTTCGCCGTTACGGATCATCACGGATCCCGGCTCGATCACATCCTCGACCTGCCATGGCGAGTGCGTGTCGCAGGCGTACGTGAGCAGCGGCGTCGCGGCGGCCAGATGCGTCATGGCAGCGAGGCTGATGCCCAGATGGGTGTTCGAGTGCATCGATAAACCGAGTCCGAACGTCTCACAGATGGCGGCGAGATCGAGCGACGCGCGAAAGCCGCCCCAGAAGTGGTGATCGGACAGCACGATGCGTACGGCATCCGCCGCGACTGCCTCCGGAACGTCGGCAAACGTCGTCACGCACATGTTGGTGGCCAACGGGATCGACGTTTGCGCCGCCACCGACGCCATGCCGGCGATCCCGTCGGTCGGATCCTCCAGGTATTCGAGGACGCCGTCGAGGCGTTCGGCGACAGCGAGACTTGTCGGCACGGTCCAGTTGGCGTTTGGGTCGATGCGCAGCGGGTGATGCGGAAACTCGGCGCGGAGCGCTTCGATGGCCGCGATCTCCTCGTCTGGCGGGAACACGCCACCCTTGAGCTTCAGCGAGCCGAAACCGTACGTCGCGACGAGCCGACGGGCCTGCGCGACAATGCCGTCCGGGTCGAGCGCGGCGCCGAAATGGTCCGGTTCGGCGCCCGGATGCCCCGCCCACTTGTAGAACAGATAGGCGCTGAACGGTACGGCCGGCCGCACGGCTCCGCCGAGCAGATCGCACACCCGAAGTCCGGTCGCCTTGCCTTGGATGTCGAACAGCGCGACCTCGAAGGCGGCGACGGTGGCCGCGACTGCCTTGGCCACGCTGGCAGCGCCGATCAACTCGGTCGGCGTGTCCGCTTCGACACCGGCGAGCGCGCCGGACACGCGCCGGGTGAGTCCGTGAATGTCGAAGACGTCCACTCCGATGAGTGCCGGAATCACGCGTCGCAGCCGGTCGAGCGTCGGATCATCGCCGTACGCCTCGGCGAGGCCGGTGATGCCCGCGTCCGTATGCACCTGGACAACGGCCCGCAGGGCGTAGGGCTGGTGGACGCCGACCGAGTTCAGCAGTGGGGGATCGACGACTGCGATCGGAGTGACGGTTGCGCTGACTACGTGCAGACCACGCGCGGTAGCGGTCGATCCGATCATCGACTCAGTATCTATGGCGGAAAACATGCCTCGTTTGCTGGGTCGACCGCCACGTGGACGACCGTTGGGTCGGCCGACGCCCGCGCGACGACGGGGTCGACCGACCCATTCCGGTCAGGCCGACGCCGGCACCCGCGGGAGATCGGCCACGAATTCGCTCAGCTGCTCGCTCGTCAACTCGTGATCGACGAGTTCGCCGGCGAGATACGCGCCGTAGGCGGCGAGATCGAGGTGTCCATGGCCGCACAGCGCGGTGAGGATCACCTTCGGTTCGCCGGTTTCCTTGCACCGCAACGCTTCCTCGATGCAGGCCGCGAGCGCGTGCGTCGGTTCCGGTGCCGGGATGATGCCCTCGGCTCGCGCGAACTGGATGCCCGCCTCGAAGCACTCTCGTTGGGTCTTCGCCACCGCCTCGATCAGACCCGACTCGTAGATGTGCGAAACCAGCGGCGACATGCCGTGGTAGCGCAGGCCGCCGGCGTGGATCGGGTCGGGAATGAATTCGTGACCGAGCGTGTGCATCTTCATCAGCGGCGTCATGCCGGCCGTGTCGCCGAAGTCATACGCGTACGTGCCTTTGGTCAGCGATGGGCAACTGGCCGGCTCGACGGCTCGGATCGTGACGTCCATCCGCCCGTCCAGCTTCTCGCGCAGGAACGGGAAGGCGAGCCCGGCGAAGTTCGATCCACCGCCGGTGCAGCCGACGATCAAATCGGGCGTCATGCCAACCTGGGCGAACTGGGCCAGCGCCTCCTGCCCGATGACGGTCTGATGGAGCAGCACGTGATTCAGCACACTGCCCAAGGCGTAATTCGTGGTCGGGTCCTGCGCCGCGACCTCGACCGCCTCGGAGATGGCGATGCCGAGGCTGCCGGGCGAGTCTGGATGCTCGGCCAGAACGGCCCGGCCGGCCGCCGTCAACGTCGACGGCGATGGGTGGATCGTGCCGCCGAATGTCTCGATCATGATCTTCCGGTACGGCTTCTGGTCATAGGACGCGCGAACCTGCCAGATTTCCGCGTCCAGACCGAACTGCGCGCAGGCGAACGCGAGCGCGGTGCCCCACTGGCCGGCACCGGTCTCGGTGGTAAGTCGCCGGATGCCGGCCTGGGCGTTGTAATACGCCTGTGCCACGGCTGTGTTCGGCTTGTGCGAACCGGCCGGCGACACGCCCTCGTACTTGTAGAAGATTTTGGCCGGAGTCCCGAGCGCCTTCTCCAGGCGATGCGCCCGATACAACGGCGACGGTCGCCACAGCCGGTAGATGTCGAGCACCTCGTCCGGGATGTCGATGTACCGGTCGGTGGACACCTCTTGCAGGATCAGGGCCATCGGAAACAACGGCGCGAGATCGTCCGGGCCGACGGGCTGCAACGTGCCGGGGTGCAACACCGGCGGAGGCGGCGTGGGCAGATCGGCGAGGATGTTGTACCACTGCCGCGGGATCTCGGACTCGGCGAGCAGGATCTTGGTGGCTTCGTCAGCTGTGGTCATCTCGTCAACCTAGCCCGATCGACTCGCCCTCGGCAGACCCAGTTGGGTCGGTTCGTGGCGGATCGGCTGGCCGACTCGTGACCGGTTGGCGGCCGTCGGCTGGCTACGTACAGGGCATGAAGAACCGGACCGCAACGCCATGCTCGCTGCTCGCGATGGACAGGCACCGGCAGCGGCGCCGCACGATCCACAGCCCTCGCCCACCGATCGATGTCGCCGCCGGAAGCTCACCGCGCGTGTGCGCGGGCAATCCGGGGCCGCGGTCGCGGACTTCGACGGATACGCCGCCGGACCGCGAGACCATCGTGAGCGTGCCGCTGCCACCGCCGTGGCGGATGGCGTTTGTCGCGATTTCGTTGACAACGAGGACAAGATCGTCCGTACGAGTGGGTGATAGACCGAGCCGTCGTCCGGCCCGTTCGACAAGCCGCCGAATCCGCTGTAGATCGCCTCGGGCGAAACGCTGCGTCACTAGGTCGTCGTCGTGCGCGCTGCAGGTCATCTCACGCGCCTCCCACGTCGATGGTCTTGTGATAGCCATACCCGGCCAGGGTGGGAACGAATCCTGCCGGTACGCACGGCGTGGGGTGATCGACGGGCTGCGTTGTCGACGGTTGTGTCATTGGCCAGTCCATAATACTGTTTGCGAGCAGGAGAGGAGCGCGATGTGACCGCGTACTGGACCGATCCCATCACTGCGACCGAATGGGCCAAGCGCGACGGGCAGCGCGAACTGCTGGCCACGGCACGGACGATCGCTACCGAAATCGTCGCGGGCGACCACGACGGCCCAATCACTGTTCTCGACATC
>DASQPR010000469.1:0-3061 GCA_035643815.1 Micromonosporaceae bacterium
GGCCGACCCGTTGTGGGGGATGCTCAGCTCGGACTACTTCGACGGGCAGATCATCACGCGCGCCGATCTCGCTCCGACAGGGCCGACGTCGCCGGTGCCGCCGGGCATCCCGCGTCTGCCCGGTCCGGGCCAGTTCTATGCCTCCCCAGCGATGACGCGCCTGCTCGCCGGGACGCCGCCCGACGAGCTAGGCGCCCGCTATCCGGAGCACCAGATCGGCACGATCGGGGCAGCGGCGCTGCCGGCGCCGGACTCACTGATCATCATCGTCGGTGACGATCCAAGCCAGCTTTCGCACGTGCCCGGAGCGGTCGCCGTGCGCAGCATCAACACGAAACCGCCCAACGATTGCAGCGACTGCGCGATCGGCGTCGGCATCAACTCCAACGGGATCGATCTGATCCTCGGAGTGGTCGCCCTCGCGCTGCTGTTCCCCTTGCTCATCTTCGTCACGTCGGCGACTCGTCTGTCCGCGGCCCGTCGAGAGCAACGGTTCGCCGCGATGCGGTTGATCGGTGCGACCCCACGACAGATCGCGGTCATCGCCGCGGTCGAAGCCGGCGTGGCCGCCGTCTGTGGCATGGCGCTCGGTTTCGGCCTGTTCTATGCGCTGCGTCCGGAGATCGCGAAGATCTCGTTCACCGGCGCTCCGTTCTTCGCCGGCGACCTCTCGCTGAACCCACTCGATGTGTTGCTGGTCGCGGTCGGCGTGCCGCTGGCGGCGATGATCGCCGCGCGTCTGGCGTTGCGTCGCGTGCAGATCTCGCCGCTCGGCGTGAGTCGTCGCGTCACGCCGCGCCCACCACGGGCGTACCGGCTGATTCCCCTGGCGCTGGGCGTCGCCGAACTCTGGTACTTCGCACCACGCGTGCTTCGCGCCAGTGCTGGCCCACGTACCGGCGTCGAGCAGGTCGCGGTCTATCTGCCGGGCTTCTTGGTCGTCATGGCTGGGCTCGTCATCGCCGGACCGTGGCTGACCATGATCGGCTCCAAGGCCATTCTCCGGTGGACCCGGCGACCCGCCATGCTGATCGCCGGGCGGCGGCTGGCCGACAATCCGCAGACCGGATTCCGCGCGATCAGTGGACTCGTGCTCGCGCTCTTCGTTACGAGCGTCGCCGTCGGGGTCATCACGACATTCGTCGCGAACCGGGGTGCGCCCGCAGGCGGGTCGGCCGCTGCCAGCACGTTGATCAAGGACTTCAACCAAGACCGTACGGCCGCGGGACGGATAGGGACGACCACGGTTCCGTCGGTGCCGTCGAGCGTCATGGCGAGTCTGAACGCGATCCCGGGTGTCGAGGCGGTCGCCCTCGCACACACCGATCCCAGCGTCCCGCCGCAGGACGGATTCTTCCGACCGAGTCTGGTGTCGTGTGCTCAGTTGGTCCGCATTTCCGGGCTCGGCCATTGCGCACCCGGGGCAGACGTCGCGACGGTGGAGGGCGGAATCGACAGCGGATTCATCCACGCCCAGACGGCGTGGCCGGCGGCGAACATCGGAAGCGACCGGCTGGATTCCCTTCCGGTCCAAGCGATCGTCGTCGGCACGGACGGTTCGACCGCGGCCATCGAACAAGCGAGGACCGTCCTCGAGGCGGCGGATCCGTACCAGCAGCCGTCGAACACGATCAACGAGTTCAACAATGACAACACGAAGCTGATTGCCGATTACGAGCAGTTGGCAAACGTGGTCATCCTCACGAGTCTGCCCATCGCCGGCTGTAGCCTGGCCGCGAGTATCGCCGCCGGCCTGAGCGACCGGCGACGACCGTTCAGCCTGCTACGGCTGACCGGCGTCCCGATCGCCGTCCTGCGTCGAGTTGTCGCGCTGGAAAGTGCCGTGCCGCTACTGATCGCGGCGGCCTTCTCGATTGCGATGGGCTTTCTCGCCGCGCAATTGTTCCTCCGATCGCAGCTCGGCTACACGCTGCGTCCGCCCGGTATCGGGTATTACCTGATCGTCGTGGCCGGACTGGTCGTGTCGCTCGGCATCATCGGCTCGACACTGCCACTCCTGCGGCGGATGACCGGGCCCGATGTCGTACGCAACGAGTGAGGTGGCGTGCGCCGGCTTTCGACGTGCCGTACCAGCGAGTGGTTTGATCGTGACCGGAAGTTAACGACCGGGGCGGCCGAACACGGCCGTCCCGGTCGGCCGCGTTACTTGGACTCGTCGTGCAGGTGTGCGCGGCCAAACGCGGCCATGCCGGCACCTGGCGACCGGGGCACCAATGGCTGGGCGGCGTGCGGAAGCGGCTTGCCGCGGTGTGTCGGCTGCGGAGATACCGACTGGACGCTGTTCGCGTTGCAGACCGCCGCCGCGTCGTTCGCCGGGCCAGGCACCTCGTCGCTAGTCGGGATCGTGCCGGGCCGAACCGGGCGACGCGGCTTGCGCTCGAGCACCTGACCGAGGTTCTCGGCATGGGTGTCGCGGGCGGTGAGCGGCGTGAGGCCGAACGTCGTCTCGATCAGCTTGAGCGTCGATGCGTGTTCGAACGGTCCGTGGTGGACCACCCGCGCCGGAGCCAGGTTGGACACGACGATGGTCGGCACCCGGAAGCCCAGCTGTCGGTAGTCCGGGATCAGCTGGCCATCGGTCGGCGTCGTGGCATCGCCGGTGTGGTCGACCGTCGACGGATCGGTGTCGTCGATGACGCGTGGCGGCGGAACGTGATCGTAGAAGCCACCCCACTCGTCGTACGTCACGATGAACACGGTGTTGTCGAGATATCCGTTGTCGGCGAGCGCATGGTAAGCGTCGGCGATGAATCGTTGGCCGAGACGCACGTCGGCCAGTGGGTGATCGTCGGCCGAGGTCCCGTTGCCTTCGGTGTCAAACGCCGGGTCGATGAAGCTGACGTTCGGCAGCAGCCCCTGAGCGCACGTCTCGACGAACGACAACGTGTTCAGCGGAATGCCGACCGCGTCCGTGTCGCCGGCCTCGAAGGGGTGCCAGAACGGCAGGTACTTGGTGCCCCACAGCGCGAGGAACGGCAGGTCCCGGAAGAAGTAGCCGCCGGTGGGGATGCCCTGGCTATTCGGAATCGGAGAGAGCTGG
>DASQPR010000470.1:0-11126 GCA_035643815.1 Micromonosporaceae bacterium
CGCGGCGCCGCAGGCGAAAGACGTACGCGCGCGCAACACGGGCATACAGCTCAGCGACCGGTGGTGCCATCGAGCTGTTCCCGGAGGATGTCCGCGTGTCCGGCGTGCCGGGCCGTCTCGCTCGTCATGTGGGCGATGACCCACCGCAGCGTGTGCCGGTTGCCGTCGACGGGCACGGCGAAGCGCGCGTCCGGATCTCCAACGGTACGGATCGCGCGGTCACTGTCCCCGATAGCCGCTTGGTAATCCCGCAGGACGTCGGCGGCGGCGCGGTCGGCTGGGACGGTCATGTGGTACTCCTCGTCCGCGTCCCATGCGGCCCCGACGAGGTGGTGGCCAAACCAGTACCGCTCCGCCTCAGCCAAGTGCTGGATGAGACCCAGGATGGAGGTGCCACTGTCGACCAGGGCGCGACGCAACTGCTCGTCGGACAGCCCGTCGGCCTTCTTCAGTACGCAGTGCCGGGCGAACGATAAGAACGCGAGGGTCGTGTCGAGCTCGCCTGAGTCGACACGTGGCACGGACTCCCGCTGCGTCTCCACCATGCCGCCACGGTAACGCGGCGACCAGATGAGAACGCAGACGGACCACTAGCCGTGATGCTCGGTGTCCATACGTCACCGTCGGCGGTAACTTCTGTCGGCATTCACCTGAGGATGAGTCGTGAGGGAGGAATCCCGCCGCTGCACCAAGGAACTCCGAGCAGACCCCGCATATGCCGCGTTCATCGCCGGCGATCCGATCAGCCTGGATCACGTACGAGGGTTATGCCGCGGACGCGCCGTAGTTCCTGGCCTCGATGGCCTTGATGGTTTTTCGAAGCACGCCGTCCAAGCTGCGCTTGCCGACGGCTCCGACGAAAATGCCGAGCACTCGTCCCTTGATGTTCTTGCCTTCGCGCACGACGACGACGTCGACGTCCGTAGTCCCGTTGGGCTGCCGCGTGAACGTGTAGGTGTGGCCTGAGGCACCGCCCCAGGTGTTGGAGTCAACGGTCTTCATGACGACGCGGTTGGGATCGGACCAGTCGTATTGCAGGCGTTCCCAAATGCCGTGCGAACCCTCCGTGACGTCCGCGTGACCGGGGCTCTGGTCATAGACTTTGAGGTATTCGTCGGCGCTGTTACCAAACAGCTTCGAGCGGCCCGGCCCGAAGTCGGTGAGCCCGGCGACGAGCTGCTCGGGCGTCGCGGTGGTCGTCTGGTTGAGGTGGATCGTGGGCACGCGTCCTCCTGGCTCGGGTGAGGCGACGTATCGCAAAGAATCAGAGCAGCAGGTAAGCGGTATCTGAGGGCCGCGGGGGCGTCTCATCCCGTTCCACGACAGACCTACTCTAGCTGTTCTCGGTGCCGGTTCGGGTGATTCGGGCGGCTCGTCCCACCACGAGACGTTTCCGCATCGGTCGTGCAATCAGCCCGATCCAACCGTCGCTGTAACCAGTCCACCGCGCCGCGGCCGAGACGACATTTCGCGGCAGCGATCGCGTCGAGTCCGGCCGGGCCGGACGCGAGGCCGCCGGCGAGCAGGAAGCCGGCGTGTGCGGCCAGGATTGCGTCGACCCTCGCGGGGTCCGCGCCGACCGCGTACGTCCGAAGATACGGCTCCGGGTCGATCCCGTCGGCGGCGGCGCTGGACAGAACCATGACTAGGTCGACGATGGGTGCACCCAGACGAGCATGTGGCCAGTCGACGAACACAACCCGATCGGCCGTCACCAGAACGTTGTGCGGATAGAGATCGAAATGCACCAACGACGAGCCTTGTGCGGCGACGAGGCCATCGGTCTCCAGCGCGACCAGGTGTGACAGGTTGTCGGCCGCCCATCTCGAGACCGTGCCGAGTCGAGCGCCACGCGCCGGATCAGCAGCGAGATCGATCCAGCCGCCGAGCCGAGGATGGTGATTCGCAAGCGCAAGCGGCGATGGCGTCACCACGTTGGCCAACCCAACCACGGCCGGTACGACGCGGGTCAACGTGTTGCAATCCCATGGCACCTCGGGAGAAACGCCGTCGACGTCCTCGAACGCGAGAACCACCCAGCTGCCATCATCGAAGCAACCGATGAAAGCCGGTGCCGGTACGGACGCCGGCAACGCGCTAGCGACCACTGCTTCGGTGCGGTGCGCCTCGCATTCCGATGGCCACACGTTGCCGTCCATCGCCTTGACGAAGACGCGCCGGCCGTTGCGAAGCGTGAGCCGCGATGCGAGGCCGGGAGAGTATCCGCCTGGGCAGTTCTCCGCGTCGGCCACCGGGCCTCCGACCAATGCTTCGGTCGCGGCGCGGATGGATCCGGGAACCTCATTCCACTGCAGGCGGTCCTTGCTCACTGACATCATGACTCCGACGCTCGGCTGGGCTTGGGTTGATAGACAGACAGCGATATAAGGCAATTGGTCGCCATCCGCTACGTTGGTACGTCCAGATCACGACGACCCGATCCAGATCAAGACGACTCAGTCCAGATCACGGCGATCCCGTCCGGGATCATGTTGACCAGACAGAGATGGGGATCACGATGACGACCACCGCGACCGCCTCGCCACCACGCATTGCCGAGGTGCGCGGGCGTGCGCTCGGGGTGACGCTGCTGGCCTTCTTCGCACTCGCCTGGGTCGGCTGGGGCACCGGCGGACATCTCCCGACCGTCGCTCAGGTGATCGTCGTCGTCCTCGCCGCACTGGTCTCCACGGCACTGACGGCGTACGCATGGCGACTGCCCCGTCGCGTGTCGCCCGATACGCAGCGTGCCGATGACATCTCAGCCGGCAGCAACTCGCCCGGCCGAGGCTTCGGCCTGATCGTGGCGGCCGAATGGATCGGACTCTTTGTCATCGCCGGGATTCTCGGCGCGACTGGCCACGCCGTAATGATTCCCGCCGTGGTCAGCCTCGGCGTCGGCCTTCACTTCATTCCGCTTGGCCGCTTGTTTCACGTGCCCGCCTATTACGTGACGGCCGGCGCGCTGTGCCTGATCGCCGTCGCGACGTTCGCGATCGCGCCGGCCACGTCGACCGAGGCGCTCTGGACATTACTGCCCGGCGTCGGAGCCGCTCTCATCCTTTACGCAACCTGCGGCGTCCTACTACGTCAGAGCGCGCGGTTGGCCACGCCACATGAAGCGGGGTGACGCGGAGATCAAGCCGTCGCCGACCGGTATCGCCGGACCGCGAGCGTACGGAACACGAGCAGGATGACCACCGACCACAGCACTGACGCGATCACCGGGTGCTGCATGGGCCACGCCGACGACGTCGACACACCAGGGTTGCCGAACAGCACTCGTGCGGCCTGCACCGTGGCGCTGAACGGATTCCACTCGGCGATATGGCGCAACCACGGCGTCATCCCGGCAGCGCTGACGAAAGCGATCGACACGAACGTGACCGGAAACAACCAGATCAGGCCACCGGAGGTGGCCGCTTCCGGCGTCCGGACGGACAGCCCGATTAGCGCACCGATCCAGGAAAACGCATATCCGAGCAGGAGGAGCAGCGCGAAGGCGGCGATCGCCTTCGGAACACCATTGTGGATCCGCCAGCCGACCAGGACGGCGACGATACCGAGGACAACCATCGTGAGCGTGGTCTGCACGAGGTCGGCGATGGTCCGGCCGGTCAGCACCGCGCCACGGGTCATTGGCAGCGAACGAAATCGGTCGATCACGCCCTTGTGCATGTCGTCCGCGATACCGGCGCCCGCGCCGGCGGTCGCAAACGTGACCGTCTGGGCGAAGATGCCAGCCATGAGGAATTCGCGGTAGCCGCTGGCGCTGGACGAGCCGTTCACATTCACTGAGCCGCCGAACACGTAGCTGAACAGCACAACGAACATGATCGGCTGGATGAGCCCGAAGATGATGATCTCTGGAATCCGCGTCATCCGTCGCAGGTTGCGCTTGGCCACGACATATGAGTCGCGGACGGCCTGATTCACGCCACCGCGCGACCTCGGCGCTCCGATGGGTGTGCGTACGACGTCGGTTACGGCGCTCACTTGGCCACCTCCTGATCATCGGCGAATTCGGCTTGATGTCCGGTCAGCGAAATGAAGACGTCGTCCAGCGTCGGACGGCGCAGCCCGATGTCGTCGATCTCCACGCCGCGACTGTCAAGTTCGCGAATGACCTCGGCGAGGAGCTTCGCACCACCGATCACCGGAGCGGTGATCCGGCGGGTGTGGTCCTCCACGGTCAATTCGCCCTTGCCGAACGACTTGAGCACGTCGCCGGCCGAGTCCATGTGCTCGCGCCGATGCACGACGACCTCGATCCGTTCACCGCCGATCTGCGCCTTCAACTCGTCTGACGTGCCGCGCGCAATCACCTTGCCGTGATCGACCACGCAGATGTCGTGCGCCAGCCGGTCAGCCTCTTCGAGATATTGGGTGGTGAGCAACAAGGTCGTGCCGCCAGCGACCAGATCCTGAATCAGATCCCATAACAGCTGACGGTTGCGCGGGTCGAGCCCGGTGGTGGGCTCATCCATGAACATCACCGGCGGGGACACGACCAATGCCGCGGCCAGATCAAGACGCCGGCGCATGCCGCCCGAGTAATTCTTCGCGATGCGATCGCCGGCATCGTCGAGACCGAACCGCTCCAACAGCTCAACTGCCCGCCGTTTCGCATCGCGGGCCGTTAGCTGATAGAGCTCCCCGACCATCTGGAGATTCTCGCGACCGGTCAGGTATTCATCGACGGCCGCGAACTGACCGGACAGACCGATCAACCGCCGGACCTCGTTCGGGTGTTTCAGGACGTCGATCCCGGCAACAATTGCCCGTCCGCTATCCGGTTGTAGCAGTGTGGCCAGCACGCGGACGGCGGTCGTTTTGCCGGCACCGTTCGGACCGAGAAGGCCGAGCACCGTGCCCTCGGGTACGTTCAAATCGACGCCATCCAGCGCCCTAACGTCCTTGAATGTCTTGACCAGGCCCTCGGCGTAGATGGCGCCCTGCATACGACTCCCCCAGTGTCGGCCGATCTTCGCGGACCGCCGGTCGCTTGCGGCCGGCCGGTCCCATCCCCTCGACGAAGCACCACCATGCCACAGCCGACCGACATTGGTCGCCACAAAATCGCCCTCACGCGACCCCCTGATCGGGTCGGGCCCATGGCGCGCGCCCCGGCTGCCTGCGACGACGACGACATCTACGGTACGGCGAAAACTCCGGCACCGACGCGGCTAGCATGACCGCTATGTCCGATATCAGCGTCTTGCCGGATCAAGGGCAGAGCACGACGTTCACCTATCGCGTCGATTACCGGCCCGCGTTCGCACTGGCATCATTGACTCTGGCCGCCGAGCAGCCGATCAAAGCGCAAGCCGGTGCGATGGTGAGCATGGCCGGCAACGTCGAGCTCGCCTCCAAGATGGAGGGCGGCGTGTGGGGCGCGGTCAAACGTAGCGTGGGCGGTCGCAGTGCGTTCGTGTCGACGTACACCGCTCATGGCGGCCCAGGCGAGTTGACGCTCGCACCGGCAGCGCCGGGCGATATCGCACCGCTCTCGTTGACCGGAGAGGCCTACAACATCGCGGCCTCGTCCTATCTCGCGAGTGACGCGACGCTCGAGGTGGACACGAGTTGGGGTGGCGCGAAATCGTTCTTCGCCAGCGACAGCCTCTTCGTATTACAGGTCCGGGGAAGCGGCGTTCAATTCGTCGCGTCCTTCGGCGCATTGCATTCCCGGACGCTCGCCGATGGCGAACGCTATCTGGTCGACACTGGCCATCTTGTCGCGTGGCACGCGTCGATGGCGTACGAGATTCGCAAGGCCACGCGCAGTCTGTTCCGATCGCTCACCTCGGGCGAGGCGTTCGTTGCGGAATTCACCGGCCCAGGCACGTTATTGCTGCAGACCCGCAATCTGCACGCGTTCGCGGACGCGCTCCAACCCTTCCTGCCCAAGCCGGCGAACACGTCGGGCAATACGTGACCGGTCCGCCCGAGCGGATCGAATCAGCGACCGGCGACGCGCTCGCGCCGCACTTCACCCAGGGTCCGCGACGCGTGCCGTAACAGCTCGGCGGCGTCGGCCAGCGTGGCCGTGGATCCGGCGACCATGCTCCCGGCGATCGGCAACGCAGTCGGCTCGGTCATCGGCACCGTCGCGTATCGCTCGACAGCGCCGGCGATGGGATCGGAATCAGCCGGCACCATGTCGATGTGCGCGTCGAGCCGCAGCAACGGGATCCCGAGCAGGCGAGCGAGGATCGAGGCGTCGACAACCACACCATGCGACAGACTTGCTTCCCGCCCGAACCGTGGACGCGTCGCCGGGATCGGTCGCAGGATCTCAGGCTCGGCGACCGTTGACTCGCTGAGTGGTCGGACGGGTTCGACCGTTGGCGGCCGTCCCATCGGCGCCCGCCAGGCTGTACTCTTCCAGCCGCTCCGACGCGCGCTTAGCCGCTGCAATGATCTGACCATATCGCTCGCGCCCTGCCTTACTGCCGAGGACATACCCGAGAGCGAACGCCGCCAAGCTGCGCAGTCTCACGAGCCATTCTTCCGGCGCAGCAATGACACCGCCGCGCTCGCCGCCGTCACGGTTACGACGCCGGTCAGCGCGGCGGCGCCAGTCGTCAGAGCGGGATTCTTGTACGTGAGCGTCGTAGCCTTGCCGACCGCCCGCTGCCATTTGTTCTTGCGATGAAACATCTTCACGTCGTGCTCCTTACCTAGTCGAGGTTCGGGCACGCGCCTGGGCGCGCGATGCTGTCCTGATTGCCCGGACGAGTTGGCTCTTCGGCATCCGCGAAGCGCCGCTGATCTCCATCGGCTGCGCGATGTCCAAGAGTTCGGCCTTCGTGTAGTCGGTCAGCTTCTCTGGCACCTCGGTGGTCTGTTCCTGCCGCACGGCGCGAGCGGCGGTCGTGGCGAGAGCATCCTCCGTTCCTCGCGCCGCCTTCAGCCGGCGATCCGCCGACCCAGCCCGCTCCTCGGCTTCGTCCGCCACCGCCTGAGCCTGTTGATGCGCTCGGTCGGCTACCTCTCGCGGTGGCGGTCGCCGCCGCCGCGAGTTCACGAGCGGACGCCATCTGCCGATGCGCGTCGTCGATGCGGGCCTGGGCCCGGGCCGCAGCGTCCTCAGCATCCTGACGGGCGCCGTCGACCTGGTGCTGGACGTCTTCGGTGAGCCGGTCGATTCGTGCGGCGGCCTCGCGGCTTGCCTTCTCCCGCTCTTGCTCGATCAGCTGTCCGTAATGATCACGAGCCTGCTGCGTTCGTCGGTCGACCTCTTGCTTTCCCTCGCGGGCCGTGTCTCGGATCCGCTGCTTGCCCTCGTCCGCGACGGATTTGGCCATATCCGCACGGGCACTGGCGTCTTGCGCCTCGGCCAGCGCTTCCTGCTCCGCCTTGCGGGCCTGAGCGACTGCGACCTCGGCGCGCCGGAGGCGTATCTCGACCGAATCGTGGACTCCGGGAACGTTATCGGCGACGGCCGCGGTGAATCGACGGACGCCATCGGTTGCGCCTGAACTGGCCGACTCCATGACCGCGCCCGGCGTTCCGAGCACTTTCGACAAGACCCAAGCGCCGTTTCGGGGCAATTCGGTCAGACCCGTAGTTGCGTGGCTGGATGCGGCGTTGACCCCTGCTCTGCCTGCTTAAACAGCCGGACCGTGATCAAGTCGCCCGCGGGAGTTCGGTGTCTGACCAACGAGCACCGGCGCCCAGCCGGTCACGGTCCGTCGCCGCCACGCGGCCGGCATACGGCAGTGGCTCACCAGCGCCGACGACGTCGCCGCGTACGTCGCCGTACGCTCGGAGTTCCTACACCACGAGCAAGCTTTCATGTTGGGTGTGATCTCGGGCCTGGTCCGGCCCGAGTTCAAGGTCGAGATCGAGGTCATCGCCGAACGCTCCGCCGCAGAGGGCTAACGTGGCCGGCGACGAGAACTCTGGCCGGCGCAACGACACCAGCAGTCCGAGGAGAAGGGGCGATCGCCGTGACGAGCAGTGCAGGACCAATGACCGCGATCGATCTATCGACAGCTCGGGAACTTGCCGCCCAACTTCGGGTCGACTCGATCCGATCCAGCACGAGTGCGGGCTCCGGGCATCCGACCTCGAGCATGTCCGCCGCCGACATTCTCGCCGTCCTGGTCGGTCGTCACCTCCGCTACGACTGGGACAACCCGGTCGCCGCCGGCAATGACCATCTCATCTTTTCCAAGGGACACGCCTCGCCGTTGCTGTACTCGGTCTACAAGGCAGCCGGTGTCGTCTCCGACGACGAGTTGATGAAGCAGTACCGACGATTCGGTAGCCGGTTGGAGGGCCATCCGACGCCGGCTTTGCCGTGGGTCGATGTAGCCACCGGCTCGCTCGGCCAAGGGTTGCCCGACGGCGTCGGCATTGCCTTGGCCGGCAAGTATCTCGATCGTCTGCCGTACCGGATCTGGGTCCTCTGCGGCGACAGCGAGATGGCCGAGGGCTCGATGTGGGAGGCCCTCGACAGGGCTGCCCACTACGAACTGTCGAACCTGGTCGCGATCGTCGACGTCAACCGGTTGGGCCAGCGTGGACCGACCGAACTCGGCTGGGACATCGAGGCGTACGCGCAGCGCGCCACCGCGTTCGGCGCACGGGTGCTGAGCATCGATGGTCACGACCTTGACCAGATCGACGAAGCGCTCACCGCGGCCGCGGACGGATCCGGTCCCGGCCCGACCGTGATCCTCGCCCGCACCATCAAGGGCCGCGGCTTCTCGGAGGTCGAAGACAAGGACGGCTGGCACGGCAAACCGTTCCCGGCGGACATGGCGGCGCGCGCGATCGCGGAGTTGGGCGGCGAGCGCAGCCTGGTGATCCGCGGTCCGCTCCCGGATATCGGTGACGGGCTCATCGACACCGAATTCGAGATGCCACCCGAAGCGGAGACGCGATCCCGCCTGCCCACCTACGCCATGGGCGAGAAAGTGGCGACCCGCAAGGCGTACGGCGACGCGCTCGAAGCGCTCGGCGGTCAATACTCGCGGCTGGTCGCACTCGACGGCGAGGTCAGCAACTCCACCTATGCCGACGAGTTCGCCAAGGCTTACCCGGACCGGTACTTCGAAATGTTCATCGCCGAGCAGCAACTCGTGGCGGCCGCGGTCGGGTTGAGCGTTCGCCACTACATTCCGTTCGCCTCAACGTTTGCCGCGTTCTTCACCCGCGCGTACGACTTCATCCGGATGGCCGCGATCTCCCAGGCCGACATTCGACTGGTCGGCTCGCACGCCGGAGTCGAGATCGGTGCCGACGGACCATCCCAAATGGCGCTCGAAGACCTCGCCATGATGCGGGCGGTCCAGGACGCCACGGTCCTGTATCCGAGTGATGCGTCGAGTACGGCCGCTCTTGTCCACCTGATGGCCGACCGGCCCGGGATCAGCTATCTGCGTACGACGCGGGGCGCCTATCCCGTGCTGTACGGCGCCGACGAAGATTTCATGGTCGGCGGCTCGAAGGTGTTGCGGTCCGATCACGCCGACGCGGTCACGTTGATCGGCGCCGGCGTGACCGTCCACGAATGTCTCGCCGCGGCCGACCGGCTGGCCGACGATGGCATTCACGCCCGAGTTATCGACGCGTATTCGGTCAAGCCCATCGACGTCCCGACACTGATCGAGGCCGCGACGGTGACCAGCGGCCGCATCGTCGTCGCCGAGGACCACCATCCTGAGGGTGGTCTCGGCTCGGCCGTGGCGGACGCCCTGCTCGGCATCGATGCCCAGGGTCTACATGTCACCCACCTGAGTGTCCGTGCGCTTCCGGGCTCGGGCACGACGGCTGAATTGTTGGCCGCGGTTGGAATCGACGCATCACACATCGAGTCGGCGGCGCGAGCCCTGGTCGACTGACCACACCGCGCTTGCCGCGCTAACCGAGTGACCAGCCCGCGGCCGTCGACACGCGCTATTCCAGCACGAACACCGGGATCTGGCGTGTCGTCTTCTTCTGGTAGGCGGCGTAGTCGGGGTAAGCCGCGATTGCCCGTTGCCACCAGATCGCCTTCTCGTCGCCGAACACCTGGCGTGCGGTCACGTCCCGGGACTCCGGGCCGTCCCGCAACTCGATCCGGGGGTTAGCGGAGAGACTACGGACCCATTGAGGGTTATCCGGTGCCCCGCCCTTCGAAGCGACCACCGCGTAGACGCCGTCATGCTCGACACGCATCACTGGCACCTTGAGAAGCTTCCCGGATGACACGCCGCGCATCGTCATCACGACAACGGGCATGCCGCGCAGCGTGGTGCCCTCTGTACCGCCCGACGACTCATACGTGGCGACCTGGTCACGGACCCATTTGGCCGGGCTCGGCGCGTACTCACCTTGCAATGGCATGAAAACCAGTAAACACCGCCGAGCGCTCAATGCGCCGCGAAGAACGGCGCACGCCGTCGAGTGTCCGGTCACAGCCTCCGCCGGTACGGCGAACCGCCAGCTTTACCGGATGTTGACCGGCTCGTCATCGGCGGCCGCGGCAAGCTGGCCGGCCAGGGCGTCCTCGTCGGCGTCGGTCCACGCCGTCGCGGCTGGCTCGTCGGCGCCGGAGGTCATGACGGTGTCCGTCTCGACCGCGTCGATCAGTGCCATACGCCGACGAACGACCCAGGCTCCGGCGGCGGTAGCCGCGAGGCCAAGGCCGGCCATGAGAACAACAGACTTCTTGGACATGACGATCCCTCCATCGTGAGCCGAACGACGATACGGCCGGTTCGGTGCCGTACGTCCGATCCGACCGTACGACAGAATCGGTCAGTTAGGAGGATATTGGACGATAAGGGCACCTACTGTACGCAGAATTCGTTGCCCTCCGGATCACGCATGGTCACGTGGTTCGCGCCCGGTTCTGCAATGCGGTAAAGCTCGGCCGCTCCGAGCGCGGCCAGGCGCGCGACCTCACCGTCGCGCCGATCGGGGCCGACATTGAGATCGAGGTGCGCCCGGTTCTTCGCCTGCTTCGGCTCTGGCACCCGCATGAACAGCACACGCATCGGGCCGTCGACATCGGCCGGACGACGAATCGCGGCGCCCGTCTTCCAACCCAGCCGGCCGTCGCCGATGTGGACGACGTCCTCGTCCGTCGCCACGCCATCGGCCAACATCTTGCGAACGAACGCGTCGCTTTC
>DASQPR010000471.1:0-4923 GCA_035643815.1 Micromonosporaceae bacterium
GCCGAGAAACACGCCGGCGGCATATCCACCGGTATCGGACAGCACCACCATTGCCAGAATGCATAGCACCCGAAGATCGCCATTGTCGGGGCGAGCAAGGAGAATGCCAAAGAACAGGAGGAATGGGACGTACGTGGCGATCAAAGTCGCCGCCGAGATGTCGCGGGCGAAGCCGGCCGGGCCACTCGACAGTCGCCACACGATCACCGCGAGGATCGTCACCAGCAACCCGAGCACCAGCGACTCCACGCCGCCGAAATAGGCCAGCGGCGCCATGACGAGGCATCCGCCGATCAGCGGCACGAGCGGTGGTTCGGCCCGGGACGTGGGCGCGGGTGCCGCCTGGCCGCCGGGTGCGGCTGTGCCCGGCCCCGTTGGGGCGGCGGTCGTCGGGCCGGGCAGCGCGAACGCGTGCACCATCTCCCAGACGCCGACGCACGCTCCGACGGCCAGTACCGCGACGAACGCGGGGCGCCACAAGAACAGGGAGCCGAGGACGATGCCGGCCAGCAAGAGGCCGACGCCGATGGCCTTCGGTAGATTTCGGCCGGCTCTGCCAGTTCCGCCGGCTTTCGGCGCGTCGTCGGCCGCGGCCGGAGGCGTCGGCGAAGAGGGTGGTCCGGCTGCGTCGCCCGGTTGCGCCGCGGCGTGCGATCCGCTCGTACGGGACTGATCCAAGCCGAGATCCAGCGACGTGATGTCAGCGTCCGGCCGGTACCCACCGTTGAGTGGGACGCCCGCTCGCGAATTGTCGGGTCGGGCACCGGGCTGGGGATGGTCCGCCCATCGGCGGCCGGGTTGCGAAGAATCCGGGCGGGCCTGCTCTGGCCGTCCAGCGCCGGGGCGCTGGTCGTCTGGACGCGGACTTTCCAGCTGTGGCACCCGTCGGGTCGGCCCGTCCAGCGCGCGCTGACCTGGGTGGTTCGATCGCGACGGATGTGCCGTCGGCGGGCCAACGCGGCCGCGGCGGGGTTGCCCCTCCGGCCCGGGACCGTACATGGGCTGGGCCGAGACGCCGTCGCCGTACGTGAAGCCGTACGAGTCCTCGTTGTGAGCGTCGTCGTACGCATCGGGCGCGGCATCGGCATGCCGCGCCCGGTGGCGTCCCCGACGTACGTCGCGATCGGTGGTGGAATCCGACCAACCGTCCGGTCGTTTGGGCGGCGGGTTTGTCGGTGGCTCGTCGTAGGCCATCAGACCTCGAGCAACTCGGCTTCCTTGTGCTTGATGATCTCGTCGAGGTGGGCCACGTACTTGTGGGTCAGCTCTTCGAGTTCCTTTTCGGCCCGCCGGCCGTCGTCCTCACCGGCCTCGCCATCCTTGACGATCCGGTCCAGTTCTTCCTTGGCCTTGCGGCGGACGTTACGTACGGCGACCTTGGCATCTTCTCCCTTTGACCGGGCGACCTTGACCATGTCCCGACGCCGTTCCTCGGTCATCTGCGGCAGGTTGATGCGCAACTGCGTGCCTTCGTTGTTGGGGTTCACACCCAGGTCGGAGTCGCGCACCGCCTTCTCCATCGCGGCCATCTGTCCGGTGTCGTACGGCTTGATGATCGCCATGCGCGGCTCCGGGATCGCGATCGACGCCATCTGCGTCAGGGGGGTCGGCGATCCGTAGTAGTCGATGATGATCTTGGCAAACATGCCCGGGGTGGCTCGACCGGTGCGGATCGTCGCGAAGTCTTCCTTCGCAAACTCGACCGCCCGCTCCATCTTCTCCTCGGCCTCGAGGAGGGTGTCGTCGATCACGTGCTGTCTCCTTCGCACTCCGTGCCCACGTCGTTGTCGGCCGGGCGGTCCGACCCGTTCGTTCGGCCGGGCGGCCGTCACATAGCGAGGTCCGCCGCCGTTGGCGCCCGGCGCGGAGCCGACGGCTGTACCGCGCTTCGACGGCTGTCGCGCCGTGATGCGCGGGTGGCCCGGCGGCGCCGTCAGTCGCCCGATGTTCAGTTGGCGGTGATCAGTGTGCCGATCTGCTCACCGCTGATGGCACGGACGAGGGTGTCCGGCCCATCCGAACCGAACACGAGCATCGGCAGCTTGTTGTCGCGGCAGAGCGCGAGCGCTGCCGTGTCCATGACCCGGAGGTCACCGCCGATGGCATCATCGAACGTCACCGTATCCAGCTTACGGGCGGTTGGGTCGGTACGCGGATCGGCGGTGTAGACGCCATCGACGCCGTTCTTGCTCATCAGGACGATGTCAGCGTGGATCTCGAGCGCACGCTGGGCGGCGACCGTGTCGGTCGAGAAGTACGGCATGCCGGCACCGGCTCCGAAGATCACCACACGGCCCTTTTCCAAATGCCGGATCGCCCGTCGGGGGATGTACGGCTCGGCGACCTGCGCCATGTTGATCGCGGTCTGTACGCGCGTCTCGATGCCGACCTTCTCCAGAAAGTCCTGCAGCGCGAGGCAATTCATCACGGTGGCGAGCATGCCCATGTAATCGGCGCGTGGCCGGTCCATCCCCCGGCGCTGCAACTCGGCGCCGCGGAAGAAGTTGCCACCGCCGACGACGACGGCGACCTGCACGCCCTGTCGCACCACGCGCGCGATCTGCCGGGCGATCTGCTGAACGACATCCGGGTCCACGCCGATGGAGCCACCACCGAAGACCTCGCCGGACAGCTTGAGAACGACACGGCGGGGCCGGCCCTCCGGCCTCGTTACCGGCGCCGTCTGGGCTGCCGTACTGCTCATCGCACCTCCCGGTGATGCTCGCGACCCTGTGATGGCGGTACCTAAATGTGCCATGCCGGCCGCCCACCCGCAGCGGCACCCACCCGGTTGCCGCTGTCATCGCCGGATACAACCGTCGAAACAACCGCAAAGTCACCGTGATTGGGCACAGCGAACGGGCCCGGACATGCAACGAGGAGGTCGCGGCGATCTTCGCCGGCGACCTCCTCGCTCCGTTGCTCTCGTCCGCCCGTCAGGCCTGGCCGACCTCGAAGCGGGCGAACGCCTTGACCGTCAGCCCGGTCTCCGCGAGCACCTGCTTGACCGACTTCTTCTGGTCCTGCACCGATGCCTGCTCCAGCAGGACGAAGTCCTTGAAGTAGGCGTTGACGCGACCGTCGACGATCCGAGACAGCGCGGCCTCGGGCTTGCCCTCGGCCTTGGCGGTCTCCTCGGCGACCCGGCGCTCGGTCTCGATCACGTCGGCCGGCACCTCGTCGCGCGTCACGAACTTCGGCCGCATCGCGGCGACCTGCATCGCGATGCCACGCGCGTCGTCCAGCGACGCCTCGTCCGAGTCCTTGCCGACGTACGCGATCATGACGCCGACCTGCGGCGGCAGATCCGCGGCCTTGCGGTGCAGGTAGACGGCGACCGGCCCGTCCAGCACGGCGAACCGGTTGACGACCAGCTTTTCGCCGATCTTGGCTGACTGCTCCTCGACCGAGGCGGCCACGGTACGGCCGTCCGGCAGCGCCGAAGCAAGGAGCGCATCGACGTCGGCCGGCTTGGTCGCGGCGACGTGCTCCACGATCTGCTGGGCGAGCGCGATGAAGTCCTCGTTCTTCGCCACGAAGTCGGTTTCGCAGTTCAGTTCGAGCAGCGCGTTGCCGGAGTGGGCGACGAGACCGTTGGCGGCCGTACGCCCGGCGCGCTTGTTGACATCCTTGGCGCCCTTGACGCGGAGGATCTCCACGGCCTTGTCGAAGTCGCCGTCCGCCTCCACGAGCGCATTCTTGCAGTCCATCATCCCGGAGCCGGTGAGCTCACGGAGCTTCTTGACGTCCGCAGCGGTGTAGTTCGCCATCTCGTCTCTCTCGGTATCGTCAATCGATCTTGTCGACTAATTCTGGTCCCGGGCACCTAACGACCCGTACCCATCAGGTATTCCAAAAGCCCACGCACGACGAACCTGACGCCATCTCAAAGGCTCGCGGCTCGCAGTGCCGTCAACGCAGCCCAACCGAGTCCGGGTGTTCCGGCTGCCTCGACCACGTCGGGATCAAGCCTGAGCGCCCAGAGTGGTCGAGGCAGCTGGAACACCAAATCAGGACTCCGACGGAGCAGCCTCCGAAGCACCGGCGGGAGCGAGCAACTCCGTCTCCCACTCGGCCAGCGGCTCGTCGCTCGCGACCGTGCCCGGCTCGGGCTTGTCGTCGCCGCGGCTCTTGCCGGAGCGGGCGATCAGACCGGCCGCGACGGCGTCCGCGATGACCCGGGTGAGCAGCGCCGCCGACCGGATCGCGTCGTCGTTGCCCGGGATCGGGAAGTCGACCTCGTCCGGGTCACAGTTCGTGTCCAGCACCGCGATCACCGGTATGCCGAGCTTGCGAGCCTCGTCGACGGCGATGTGTTCCTTCTTCGTGTCGACGATCCACACTGCGGCCGGCGTCTTCTGCATGTCGCGTAGACCGCCGAGCGTGCGCGTGAGCTTCGTCTTCTCCCGCGACAGCTGCAGGGTCTCCTTCTTCGTGTAGCCCTGCGCTGTGCCCGTGAGGTCGAGCGACTCCAGTTCCTTCATGCGCTGCAGCCGCTTGTGCACGGTCTGGAAGTTGGTCAACATGCCGCCAAGCCAGCGGTGGTTGACGTATGGCATGCCCACCCGCGAGGCCTGCTCGGCGATCGCCTCCTGAGCCTGCTTCTTCGTGCCGACGAACAGAACGCTGCCGCCGGAGGCAACGGTGTTCTTGACGAACTCGTACGTCTTCTCGATGTAGTCGAGGCTCTGGCGCAGGTCGATGATGTAGATGCCGTTGCGCTCGGCAAAGATGAAGCGCTTCATCTTGGGGTTCCAGCGCCGGGTCTGGTGCCCGAAATGGACACCGCTCTCCAGCAGCTGCCGCATGGTTACGACGGCCATGTCTGTCTGATACTCCCTGGTCCTGGTTGTCCGGCCGGCCGGTCGGCCCGCCGCCTAGCGCCCGTGTCGGCCGACCACCCGACACAAGATCGGGACCAGG
>DASQPR010000472.1:0-3004 GCA_035643815.1 Micromonosporaceae bacterium
CAACTCGACGGCGCGCGCGTCGTCCCCGGTCAGCTTGACGACCGCGCCCGCGATGCCGGCGGCGACCTCATCGAAGCTCAGGTGACCCGATTCGGTCTCGATCCCGTCCCGGGGCACCAGGATGTTCTGCGGCGTCGTACACATCTGGCCGCTGTAGAGGCTGAGCGAGAACGCGATGTTCGAACACATGCCGCGGAAGTCGTCGGTCGAGTCGATCACGATGGTGTTGACGCCGGCCTTCTCCGTGTAGACGGATGCCTGGCGGGCATTCTGTTCGAGCCATTCGCCGTACGCCGTCGACCCGGTGAAGTCGATGATCTTGATCTCCGGGTGCGTGGCCAGCGTCGAGGCGATCTTTTCGCCGGGCGCCTCCGGCGCGAGCAGCACGAGGTTCGGGTCGAAGCCGGCGTCCTCCAGCACCTCGCGCGCGTACTTTACGGTGATCGCCAACGGCAGGACTGCACCCGGATGCGGCTTCACGATCACCGCGTTGCCGGTGGCGAGGGAGGCGAACAAGCCGGGGTATGAGTTCCAGGTCGGGAACGTGTTGCAGCCGATGACGAGGGCAACGCCGCGCGGGACGACATGGAACGTCTTGCTCATCCGCAGTGGATCACCCTTGCCGGCGGGTTTCTCCCAATCGGCCGTCGCTGGATGACGCGTCATCTCCGAGTGGGCGTACGCGATCGCCTCCAGGGCGCGGTCGAGCGCGTGTGCGCCACCGGCCTGGAACGCCATCACAAACGCCTGGCCAGTCGTCACGTGGACCGCGTTGGCGAGCTCGAAAATGTGCTCGTGGAGCTTGTTGAGGATTTCGATGCACACCGCCGTACGTACATCGGGTCCGGCATCGCGCCACTCCGGCATGGCCGCACGGGCGGCCAGGACCAACGCATCGACGTCGCCATGCGGATACGTCACGCCGAGATCGACGCCGAACGGGGAGACCTCCGACGACACCTCGCCGGTCGTGCCCGGTTGCTCCAGGGGAAATGCGCTTCCAAGGTACGCCTCGAATGCCTTTTTGCCATCGGCGGCGGCGGACTCGCCATATACGCGCGGACTCGGCGACTCGGGGTAGGCCGACCAGTAGCCGCGTTCCGCGATCGCGGCGCGAGCCTTGGCCAAAGTGTCGGCGTGGGTGCCAACGAGTGCGTGAGCGGGTGCAGTCATGGGGCCCATTGTGCCCTGTTTTTCTAAGCGCCTGGACCGACCGGTCGGCGCACTGTGCTTGTCTAAGCGCCTGGACCGACCGGTCGGCGCATTCCATGTGCACGTGACACGGCACACGGACGGCGCAATTCGTTCGCACGTGTGATCTGGACGGCAGTAAGCGACCGGCCGGCCGCGGGTGCACTCGCGGCCGGCCGGCCGGCGGATGAGACGTCGAGCTCGCCCCTTGTCGGGCCGGCGTCTCGAGCCTCGTTATAGCGATACGCCCTGCTCCCCGGAGGCCGTCGCCGCGTTGGTCACGGCGGGCATGGGGACGGCCGTACCCGTGATGTCATCTGCGTCGGATGCGCCATCGCCGACCGCGGCGGGCGAGCCGGACGGACCGTCGCCATGGTCTCCGGTCGGGAGTTCACGCGCCCAGCGCGCCGGCGAGAAGAAGACGAACAGGAACGAGAACAATCCGCCGATCGCGCTGACCCACAGCGTGTTGCGCACGCCGATCGTCTGGCCGAGGATGCCACCGAGTAGACCGCCGAGTGGCAGCGTGCCCCAGACGAGGAATCGCATCGTCGCGTTCATGCGGCCGAGCAGCCGGTCGGGCGTGAGCGCCTGGCGGAAGCTGACCTGGTTGACGTTGTAGACAACGACGCCGATCCAGTAGACGAAGTTGCCAAGGGCCATGGCCCACAGCTTCCAGCCCGGCTGCGTCAACGGCACGAACAGCGCGAACGGACTGGTGACGCCGATCGAGATCCAGATGACCGGACCCTGTCCGAGCCACTTCGCGAACCGCTGCGCCGTCAGGGCACCGATCAGGCCGCCGATGGCCATCAGCGAGAACACGACACCGATCAAACCGGGTGAGATGTGCAGATGACCGGCGAGCAGCAGGATCAGCATCGCACCGCCGATGCCGGAGAACAGGTTCGACGAACCGGTGCAAGCGGCGATCGACCGCAGGACCTTGTTGCGGACGACGAAGTTGAAGCCCTCGGAGATCTCTCGCCCGAGGTGTGCGTCCGCGCTGCGCTCGGGCTTGTCCTCAAGCTTGCGGATCCGGCCGACGAAGAACGCCGATCCGACGAAGCTGACCGCGTCCACGAGAATCGCGTACGGCGCGGTCAGCGCCTGGATTAGGAAGCCGGCCGCGGTCGGGCCGGCGAGCTGGCTGACACTCTGAACGCCCTGGAGCTTGGCGTTGCCCTCGACGAGGCTGCCCCGCCCGACCAGGTGCGGCAGGTAACTCTGGTAGGCGACGTCGAAGAACACCGTGGCGAGCCCGGTGCAGAGGCCGACGAAGTAGAGCTGCGGCATCGACAGCCAGCCCATCCACCATGCGAATGGCACGCTGCCGAGCAAGATGGCACGAGCCAGGTCGCCGGCGATCATGACATTGCGCCGGCGCAGCCGGTCCACCAGCGCACCGGCCGGCAGCCCGACGATCAGGAATGCCGCCGTCTCGGCGGCAGCGAGCAGCCCAACCTCGAAGGCGCTCGCGTGCAGCGCAAGCACGGCTACCAGGGGCAACGCGAGCTGCGTGACCTGGGTGCCGACCTGGCTCACGGTGTCCGCCAGGAACAGTTGGCGGAAGTCGAAGTCGGCGAGCACGCCGAGCCGCGTACGCATGGACATGGGCACAGGGTGCGCGAGTGATTGGGAAATGTCAACCACTGATTTCCTGCGGCGCGAGCAGCACGTAAGCTGTGAACACCATGCCATCTCACAACACAGCGCCACAAGGCCGCGACGAGCCGGCCCGCCCCGCCGCGGACGGCGTTACGGCGATCCCCGCCATGGGCGCCGACGCGGTCGATCCAGGCGCCATGGATCA
>DASQPR010000473.1:0-3467 GCA_035643815.1 Micromonosporaceae bacterium
GCATGGCCATGCCGAGCAGCAACTGGCCTAGGAGCGCGTGGGCGAATAGCAGGTAGATCAGCGGATACGTCACCACCATGTTCCAGTGGTGGGCGGCGGCGAGGGCGCGCGAGTCGACCGCGGCCGCGCCGAAGGCGAGGCCGGCAAGGGCGCCGAGCGCGGCTGAGCCGGCGGCACCACGCAGTCGCGCCGCGAAGAAGCCCAGTACGCCGATGGCAACGAGAACGGCGAGCAGCATCGCGAAACCGGCCGGCGTGAGGTGACGCGCGACACCCGGCTTCGCCGAGATCACGAGCGCACCGATGCCGATTCCGAGCAGCGCGAGCAGACCGATCTCGGCCCGGGGGAGTCGCCACTTGAGGAACACGACGCCGAGGATCGCCATGACGCCCAGGCCCGCCGCCACGCTCGCCTGTACGAGGAACAGCGGCAACTCGCGACGGGCGAAGAAGGCGAGCGTAAAACCGGTCAACTGAAAGCCGACGCCAAGCAGATAGACGCGCTGGTTACAGAGCCGAAGCAGCAGCTTCGGTTGCATAGAGTGACAGCGCCGTGTACGCGTAGCTGCGATCGACTGCAACAGGTTGGCAGAGCCGTACGCGAAGATCATCGCTGCTAGGCACAGCCAACCGGTCGAGACCATCCGCCGAGAATAGACGGCCGGAGCCGATATCGCGCGGTTTGCGCGCGGGAAATGTTGTTACTCCCGGTAAGCAAGGCGTTCGAGCACATCGCCGTGAAGAACGCCGTTCGTCGCCACGGCGCTGCCCTGACCAGGGCCCGGCCGCCCGCTGAGGTCGCTGAACGTGCCACCGGCCTCGGTGACGATCGGGACGAGCGCGGCCAGATCCCACAACGACAATTCGGGTTCGACCATGATGTCGACCGCGCCCTCGGCGACGAGCATATAGCCGTAAAAATCTCCATACGCTCGGCTGCGCCAACACCGATTCATGATCTCGAGCATTGCGGGAAGGCGACCGATCTCGTCCCAGGACGGCAGCGAGGAGTAGCAGAACGATGCGTCGGCCAACCGGCGCACACCGGACACGCGGATCGGCGTTGCCGCCGAGGCATGCCGGCCGGCGTACGCCCCGTGGCCGGTCGCTGCCCACCAGCGCCGCTGCAGGGCGGGTGCCGACGCTAGACCGACGACCACCTGGTCGCCCTCCATCAAGGCAATCAGCGTGCCCCAGATCGGGACGCCCCGGATGTAGTTCTTCGTGCCGTCGATCGGATCGATCACCCAACGCCGGTGCCCGGGGCCCGCCGGCGCTTCGGTCGCCCCGAACTCCTCGCCGAAAACGGCGTCCCTCGGTCGGGTGCGGGCGAGCGTCGCACGCAACGCCTTCTCGACGGCCGTATCGGCGTCGGTCACCGGAGACAGATCCGGCTTCTCGGTCACCTGCAAATTCAGGGATCGGAACCGGCTCAACGAAATCGAGTCGGCGGTATCGGCGAGCACGTGCGCTAAAGCGAGATCATCCGCATATCCGGCCACACGCGAAACCTAGCGGATCGGCGGTGAATCGCGGGTTCACCGTGCGGGCATCGTCGTGTCAAACGTCGTACGCAGCAAGCAGACGACTGCCGGTCGGCCGTCACGACGCCGACGGCCGCGCCCGTACGTAGTCGACCCAGTCGAACGCGTACGCGTGCCGATCGTCGGCGTCGTGATGGGACCGATCGACCTCGGTCCACAAGCGAGAGTCGAATCGGGGGAACCACGTGTCCGCACCCGACACCGCGGCGTCCACCAGCGTCAGGCGCATTCCCGTCGCGTACGGCAAGGCCAGCGCATAAACCTCGCCGCCACCGGCAACGGTCAGGCCCTGCCCGCTGGCGAGACCGACCGCCTCTTCGAGGGACCGTACGGCGATCTGTCCCGGCCACGGTGCGTGTCGGCGACGGCTCAGCACGTAGTTCGTCCGGCCCGGCAGTACCCGGCCGATCGACACGGCCGTACGGTGACCCATCAGCACCGGCCGCCCGATCGTGACTGCCTTGAACCGCCTGAGGTCGTCGGGCAGATGCCACGGCAGCATCTCGCTCGCCCGGCCGATCGCGTGGTCGCGATCCAGGGCCGCGACGATCACCAGCCGTCCGAACGGGGAGTCCATCGCTCAGACCGCGATCGGCGCCTTGATCGACGGGTACGGGTTATAGCCGGTCACGACGACATCCTCGTACCGGTAGTCGAAAATCGACCGCACGCCCGGCGTGAGCTCGAGTCGCGGCAAGGGCCGCGGGGTGCGCTCCAACTGGACGCGCGCCTGGTCGACGTGGTTGTTGTAAAGGTGGGCGTCGCCGAGCGTGTGCACGAAGTCGCCGACCCGCAGACCGGTCACGTCCGCGATCATGTGTGTCAGCAGCGCATAGCTCGCGATGTTGAACGGCACCCCGAGGAAGATGTCGGCCGATCGCTGGTAGAGCTGGCAGGACAGCCGGCCGTCGGCGACATAGAACTGGAACAGCGCATGACACGGCATCAGCGCCATATCGGGCAAGTCGGCGACATTCCATGCGCTCACGACAAGCCGCCGCGAGTCGGGATTGCGGCGGATCTCGTCGATCACCCCGGAGATCTGGTCGACGGTGCGACCGTCTGGACACGCCCACGACCGCCACTGCTTGCCATAGACCGGGCCGAGTTCGCCATGCTCGTCGGCCCACTCGTCCCAGATCGTCACGTCGTTGTCGTGCAGATAGTCGATGTTGGTGTCGCCGCGCAGGAACCAGATCAACTCGTGGACGATCGACCTCAGATGTGTCCGCTTCGTGGTGAGCAGCGGAAAACCATCGGCAAGATCGAAGCGCATCTGGTAGCCGAAGACCGATCGCGTGCCGGTGCCGGTGCGATCGCCCTTATCCGTGCCGTGATCAAGCACGTGCTGGAGCAGATCGAGGTAGGCACGCATAGGCGCAGTTTAGGCGACGCCTGCGACAGGACATGCGACACCGAGCGCGAGTCGTGACGCGATAGATTCGCAATTGTGCGACCGGATGCGGTGTGTGGCCTGCTGGCCGAGGAAGAGCGGCTGTTGGTCTTCGCGTCGGTGGTGCTGGGCGCGGCCTCGCCGTCCAGCGTCGCGGCGTCGACCGGCCTGCCGGCCCGCGACGTCGTGCGTGCTATCCGCCGCCTCGAACAGGGCGGGATGATCAGCATCGCCGAGGGCAAGCTGATCGCGGACCGCGCGGTGTTCAAGGAGGCGGTCCGGGAGTACGCGCCGGAGCCCGCGCCGGACGAGCCGCTCGATCCCGACCGGGCCAAGGCGGCGGTGTTGCGCGCATTCGTCCGCGACGGTCGCCTGGTGTCGATGCCGGCCGCCCGGGCCAAGCGCCGGATCGTGCTCGAACATCTTGCCGCGTGCTTCGAACCCGGCATCAAATATCCCGAGCGGGCGGTGGACGCCGTGCTGCGTGCATGGAACGACGACAATGCGTCCCTGCGCCGATATCTCGTCGAC
>DASQPR010000474.1:0-2020 GCA_035643815.1 Micromonosporaceae bacterium
GCCTTCGGGCCGGACCTGGACGTGACGTGTCCCGGCCACGACGTGAGCGTTCGTGAGCACCTGGCCCGAGGCGAACACGAAGCCGGAGCCTTCGATGCGTCGGCTGCAACTCGGTGCCGTGCCCTCGACCTTCACGACTGATCGCTCCGCGGTGCGGACGACGGCGGACTTGGCCAGTGCCTGATTCGGTGCCGGCACCTCGCGTACGGTCGTCGGCACCAGTCCACCGAAGACGTCGGGGAAGCCGCTCGTGTCGACGGTGCTTCGCAACTCGTTCGACAGCGCTTGGGCTTCCTGGGGCATCACGCTGTTCACGCCGTGCAGCACCGAACTCGTACGAATGGCACGGGACAGAAGAGGCATCGACGACGACCCGAGTGGCGCGGCAACCAGCCACACGACGATCAACAGCGCAATAACCGACACGAACGAGCCGCCGACGTCGTCGAGCGTCCGGCCGGTGCGGTTGTGGATGCTGCGCCGGATCTTGAGCCCGAGCCAGTTCGCCACGGCCTGACCGGCCAATGCGATGCCGAAGACGACAACGAGCGTGGCGATGAGCCGAGCCGGCTCCTGGGTGAACAGGTCGCCCAACAGCGGGCCGAGCTGCAGACCGATGGCCGCACCGCCGAAGAACCCGACGAAGGACAGCAACCCGACCACGAACCCCTGCCGGTAACCATTGATCGCAAAGATGATCATGAGCAAGATCAGCACAAGGTCGAGCACGGTCCCGGACACGGATCCAGGGTACGGTGCGTTGCCCACAACGGCCTCCGGGCGAGATCGCGCACACCGTGACCAGGCATAACTATCTGAGAAGACGGAAGCAGACGCGGAAACAACCAGACCGAAACCGCCGGACTAAAACAACCGGGGCTAAATCAGCCGGATCCGATACTGCTTGGTCAAATCCGGCGCGGCAACAGGCGCGGAAGGGGATTCGCGGGCATCAAAGAGTTACGCCCGTCCGATCAGCGCGGCAGATCGACCGGCCGGCTCCGGGTGTCCCACGGCCGGCTCCAACCGCCCAGGTCGAGAAGCTTGGACAGGATTCCGCCGGTAAACCCCCACACGAGCATGTCCTCGGTCCGGAACGCCGGCCCGATGAGACCGCTCCGGTGTCGCACCCGTAAGCGGTTCACCGGATCGGCGAGGTGGGCGATCGGCACGCGGGCGACGAGATCGACCTCCCGTGGATCGACCGGGGCGACCGGATGGGGAGCACGCCACCACGCCAGCACCGGCGTCACCACAAAGTTGCTCACCGGAATCCACAGCGACGGCAACATGGCCTGCACCTCGACGGTACGGGGATCGAGACCAACCTCTTCGTTCGCCTCGCGAAGGGCCGTCGCGACGATGTCGGCGTCGGTCGGGTCGGCGGCGCCGCCGGGAAAGGCGGGCTGACCGGCGTGCGTACGCATGTCGGCCGCGCGCTGCAACAGCAGGACGTCAGGGCCATCCGGTCGGTCATCGGCCAACAGCACGAGTACGGCGCTCGGGCGACCACCATCGACCGGGACGGCCAATCGAGTGAAGTCCTCCACGCGTGCCGCGCCGACCTGGTCGAGCAGCGGCCCCCACCATTCGGGAAGGGCGTCGGTCGCCACACGCTCGGTCATCGGCGGACCGTCACGCCGAGGTATGTCGCCGCGAGCGCGTCGAGATGGGCGGTATCCAGGGCGGTGCCGCTGTTATACACATATCGGATGTCCCCGCCGGGTGCGACGAACAACGTCGCCGGCAACCCCTGGGCTCCGATCGAATGGAGGATGTGCTGCCCGGGATCGGACACCATCGGATATGTCAAGGTGAAGTCACTGATCGTCGACTGCGCCGCGGATCGTTCGTCGGCAGTGTCGACGCCGATCACCTCGACCGCCGGACCGGCCGCCTTCGCGAACGCCTCCACCGCCGGCAACTCGGCACGGCAGGGCTCGCACCACGAGGCCCACATGTTGATCACCGCCGGTCGGGAGAGAGTGTCGAGTCGCACGTCTCCGCTCCCGTCGAGGCA
>DASQPR010000475.1:0-2677 GCA_035643815.1 Micromonosporaceae bacterium
GACCAGCGACCGATCGGCCGCCGGGGCGACCGGACCTGGAGCCGGCCCGGCGACACCCGCGGGCGGCGGGGTGAGCGCACTACGATCGCGTCCATGACCAACCCGGGCGAGCCGAGCGGCGGGCCGGGTTCCCCGGCCGCTGGACCAGGCCCCGTTTCGCCGGGCTATGGGCCGCCGGGGCCGCGGGGCTACACCCCGCCGCCGGCCTATGGGCCGCCGGGCGCCGTTCCGACGGGGTACCCGCCACCACCGGTCCCGCCGGGCCACGGCCCGCCGTATGGTCCGCCAGCCGCACCGCCGGTGAGCGTATTGCCGGCGCCGCCGCTCGGCCCTGGTGTGCGGCCACCGTTCGTTGCCCCGCCCACCGACGGCAACCGCAAGCGGCTCTGGACCGGACTCATCACCGCAGGCGTCATCGCCGTCGTGCTGTGTGGCGGCGGAGTGGCCGGTTTTGCCGCCCTCGTCACGAGTACCGTCGACGCGCGCCGGACGGCGGCCACCAAGGCCGTCACCGAATTCCTTACCGACCTGCAGCACGACAACTTTGCCGGCGCGTACGAGGCGCAATGCGACGAACTCAAGCAGCGCCTGACGTTCCAGGCGTTTACCAACGAGTTCTCGAACGCTCAGATCATCTCGTTCCGGCTGGAAGAGCCGCAGATCGATACGGACGCGACGATCGTGCCGGTCCAACTGACGTTCACCGACGGCACGCAGGATCTCGAGCGCATCGTGGTGGTCCAGGATTCCGACGCGAGCTACCGAGTGTGTGGTGACGAATAACGGCGCAATCCTGGCGTACCCATAAATGATCTTGACTGTGGATAAATGCGGGGGCCGCCGCGATCGGATCACCGTAGCCTGGGAGGATCAGCGCAGCTTTCGCCGACAGCCAGCCGGCGCTACACCTGGAGGTCCGTATGCCCGTCGATCGCATCGATGCCGTCACCAGCCTTGCGAAACACCGAGGCTTCGTCTTCCCGTCCAGCGAGATCTATGGCGGTAGCCGGTCGGCATGGGACTACGGACCACTCGGCGTCGAGTTGAAGGAGAACATCCGCCGGCAGTGGTGGCGCTCGATGGTCCAGGAGCGCGACGACATCGTCGGCCTCGACTCCGCGGTGATCCTCGCCCGGCAGGTGTGGGAGGCCTCCGGTCACATCGCCGAGTTCGTCGACCCGCTCACCGAGTGCCAGGTCTGTCACAAGCGCTTCCGAGCTGACCAGCTGGAGGAGGCGTACGAGCACAAGCATGGCCATCCGGTCAACTCCCTCGCCGACCTCACGTGCCCGAACTGCGGCAACAAGGGCACGTTCACCGAGCCCAAGATGTTCAACGGCCTGATGAAGACGTTCCTCGGCCCGGTCGAGAGCGATGAGGGCCTCCACTACCTGAGGCCGGAGACGGCACAGGGCATCTTCATCAACTACCGCAACGTCGAACAGTCGGCGCGGATGAAGCCGCCGTTCGGCATCGCGCAGGTCGGCAAGAGCTTCCGCAACGAGATCACGCCGGGCAACTTCATCTTCCGCACACGCGAGTTCGAGCAGATGGAGATGGAATATTTCGTGGTGCCCGGCACCGACGAGCAGTGGCACGAGTATTGGTTGGAGCAGCGCTGGAACTGGTACGTCGGCCTCGGCCTGTCCACCGATAACCTGCGGTTCTTCGAGCACCCGAAGGAGAAACTGTCGCACTACTCGAAGCGGACGGTCGACATCGAATACCGCTTCCAGTTCGGTGGCACCGAGTTCGCTGAGCTGGAAGGCATCGCGAACCGTACGGACTTTGACCTGTCCACGCACGCGAAGCACTCCGGCGTCGACCTGTCGTACTTCGACCAGGAGCGCAAAGAACGCTGGGTGCCGTACGTGATCGAGCCGGCCGCCGGTCTCACGCGCGCCGTGCTCGCGTTCATGCTCGACGCTTACGACGAAGATGAGGCGCCGAACACTAAGGGTGGCGTGGATCGCCGTACGGTGATGCGGCTCGATCCGAGGCTGTCGCCGGTGAAGGTCGCCGTGCTGCCGTTGTCCCGCAACGAGCGTCTGACGCCGGCGGCCAAGGATCTCGCGGCCGCACTGCGCAAGCGCTGGATCGTCGAATTCGACGACGCGCAGGGCATCGGCAAGCGCTACCGCCGGCAGGACGAGATCGGCACGCCGTTCTGCGTCACGGTCGACTTCGACACCCTGGACGACAACGCGGTGACGGTACGGGATCGGGACACCATGGCGCAAGATCGCGTCGCGTTGTCGCAGATCGAGTCGTACCTGATCGCGCGCCTGCCGCCCTGCTAGCTCGCATCGCGCGAGCCTGCCTCGTGCGGGCCGGGCATCGTCTCACGCGAGGCGGAAGTCGGCGAAGTCGAAGCCGGGCGACACAACGCAGCTGACCACAGTCGGCGCGTCGGCGTAGGGCACGGCACTCTGCCACGTGCCGCCCGGCACAGTCGCCTGCGGCCGTTGACCGCGGGGGAGATCCGCACCGAGCACCACCGTTTCGGCGACTACCGGCATATCGCTATGGCCGCCGTAGCGGAGTTCAAGCGGACCACCGCTGTGCCACAGCCATAGCTCGTCGGATCGTACGAGATGCCATCGTGACTGCTCGCCAGGGTGGAGGACGAAGTAGATCGCGGCGCTTACCGTGGAAGATCACGTATCTCAGTCGGTGG
>DASQPR010000476.1:0-6543 GCA_035643815.1 Micromonosporaceae bacterium
GGACGGGTGGACGTTCGAACGAGTCGCCGCCTTGCTGTGGAACGACTCCACCGAAGCAACCGGACGCGATGGCGCGGAATGGTCGGTGCCACGCGACGCCGTACGCGCGCTTCGCCATACCCTCCGCGCTTTTGGCCCGGACGCCAACGTGCTCGACCGCATGACCGCGGCCGTCGCCGTGGCGAGTGGATTCGTCGACGCACGGGCCGTGACCGACCTGGCCGCGCCCGCGGCCCGACGCCTGGCCCGAACGCTCGTCGCGGTGTTGGTCGAATCGCTGCCCGAAGCGTCACCGCTCTCGTCGCGGCCGGCCGCGACCCCGCCCAATCCGCCGATCGCGGATCGGCTGTGGACACGGCTTTCGCCGTTACGGGCCACGCCGGCACGGATCGCCGCGCTCGACCGCGCCCTCGTGCTGCTGGCCGAACACGAGCTCGCCACCTCAACACTCGCTGTCCGTATCGCGACGTCGGTTCGGGCACCATTGACGAGCGCGTTGATCTGCGGAATCGCGACCCTGAGTGGTTCGGCGCACGCGGGCGCGGCGACGCTCGTGCACGAACGGCTTTGCCACGACGAGACGCCTCGCCGGCTGAGCGACTCAAACCCGCCGGATACGAGCAGTACAGCCGGATTCGGTCATCCGGTTCACGTCGTGGGCGATCCACGCGCCGAGCCGTTGCTCGCGGCGGTCGACGCCATCGCGTCCGATCGGGGCCGGCGCACTATCGCTGTCTCTCGCGCGGCGGGCGAAACCGTCGCGCCGCCGAACAGTGACTTCGCCCTCGGAGCCCTTTGCTACGCGGGGAAGATGCGACCGGGCGCCGCCGAGGCGATTTTTGCGATCGCACGTTCAGCGGGCTGGATCGCCCACGCCGCCGAGGAATCGGCCGAACGACCGGTACGGTTCCGGGCCCGTGCCGTGCCGCGACCGGGGGCCGCCACGCTGGCTACCGGCGGCCGGTCCTCGCTGACCGACGGCCGGCGTTGACCAGGGTCACGCCCGGCCGTCCGCCGCCGCCACGCGCACATCTTCCGGGTGCTCTGCCCGCTGCTGCGGGGACTGCCCGTCGGCGCCGACAAAGTCGCGCGACCGGATAAGGACGAAGGACAGCACCGCGACGGCGAGCGCGACGATCGCCGTCACGAGCATGATTTCATTCAACGCACTGGCAAACGCGGTCTCGCTTGCTCGGATGACGTCCGGGCGCAACTGCGGTGGCGTGGCCGCGATCGCCGCCGGGACGCGCCCGGCACTGATGTCGGTGGCGAGATGACTGGCGCCGCTGGCGAGCGGACCGGCGTGTAGCTGATCCGTGACGGACGAGCGGATGCTGCTCGTCAGGATGCTGCCGAGCGCCGCGACGCCGGTCGCGATGCCGACCTGTCGCAGCGTCGAGTTGATGCCAGAGGCCATCCCGGCTCGCTGCGGCGCGACCACGCCGACCGCGGTCGATGCGAGCGGCGGGTTGATGAGGCCGGCACCGGCACCCGCGACGATCAGTCCGGGTAGCAGGTGCGTCCAGCTCTGGCCCGGCTCGACACCGCGCATCAGCAGCAGGCCGACACCGACGAGTACGAATCCCGGCGCGATCAGCCAGCGCACCGGCACCACGGACGACAACCGGCCAGCGATCGCGGCGACGACGAAGATCGCGCCGCTCAGCGGCAGGAACCGCAGACCGGTCTGCAGCGCCGAGTAGCCGAGGATGTTTTGCAGATAAAGCACCAGGTAGGTGAGCATCGCGAAAATCGAGGCCGACACGCCCCAGGCGGCTACCAAGCCACCGTTGAAGGTAGGGATACGCAACAGCCCAAGGTCGAACATCGGCGCGGTCAACCTGGACTCGACCAGCACGAACACCACGAGCAGGACCGCCGAGGCGATCAGCGACCCGACCACGGTGGTCGACGTCCACCCATCCGCCTGGCTGCGAATGAGGCCGAACACGAGGGCGGCCAGGGCGACGCTGAACAGCGCGCAGCCCCACCAGTCGATCCGTTGTACGACGGGCGAGCGCGACTCGTCCACTCGTAGCAGCGTGACGATGAACGCGACCAGACCAATCGGGATGTTCACGAAGAAGATCCAGCGCCACGACAAGCCGCTCGTGATCACACCGCCGAGCACCGGACCGATCGCAACCGCCACGCCGGTCAACGCACCGAACACGCCAAATGCGACCCCCCGCTCGGATGGCTTGAACGCCTGGGCGAGCAACGCGAGGGAGATGGCGAACATGATCGCACCGCCGATGCCCTGCAGCGCTCGCGCGAGGGACAGGAACACGATGCCGGTTGCGCCGCCGCAGAGTGCCGATCCGAGCGTGAAGACGACGATCCCGATTGCGAACATCCGTCGGCGTCCCAGTCGATCCGCCGTCGATCCGGCGGTCAGCAGGAATGCGGCGAGCGTCAACGCGTACGCGTCGATGACCCACTGCAGGTCGGAAAGCGACCCGGAGAATGCGCGCTGGATGTCGGGCAGCGCCACGTTCACGATCGTGATGTCGAGCAGCAGCATGAACACGGCTGTGCAGACCGCGATCAGCGTCCACCATTTGCGGGCCATGGTGTTCCCCCTCGTTGCTTTTCTGAGTCCGCGCTCAGTATATGCACAATGGCGTTCGCCGGCGCAAGGCTTCGCTACCGTGGAGGCACATGACTACCTCGATTCCCAAGCGTCGCGGCCGGCCGCCGTCCGGCGGCCGCGAGGCGATACTCGCCGCCACGCTTCAACTCTTGCGCGAGCAGGGCGTCGCCCGCTTCACCACGCGCGAAGTCGCGGCGCGGGCTCAGGTCTCCGAGGCAAGCATCTTCTACCACTATGGCGACCGCGCCGGCCTTCTCCAGGCCGTTTTCGCCGAAGGACTCCGGCCGTTGGAGGCGCTGAACAGTCGCGGCTTCGACGCTGGCGACCCGGGCGATGTGCTGGATCGGATCGCCCACGCGATCGAGCACTTTCTTGATCAAACGCTGCCCGTCATTATGGCCGCCCAAGCCGACGTCGAGTTGCGTGACGCCATGGCGGCGTACATGACCGAGCACGACCTCGGACCGCATCGGGGCATACGTGCCGTCGCGGACTTTCTCGCCGCCGAGCAGCGGGCCGGGCGTGTCGCCGCGGACGCGGACGTCGAAGCGGCCGCGCTTATGCTCGTTTCAACGTGCTTCCTGCGATCGAGCCAACGGTTGATCACACCGCACGGCGACGTCCTTCCCTCCCTCGACCGCGCCGTGGCCCAGTTTTCGGCGATGATCCGCCGCCCGTAGCGGGACGCCGTTCATGGCGGCATCCGACGGGGCGATCGGATCGGCCCGCCGGCAGCTTAGTCGCGGCTCGCGAACGCGGCGTCGAACGACGCCGAAGGCGGATCAAATGCGAGGGTACGGACGAACGCCAGCGCCTCGGGTGCCCCGACGAGTCGGTCCATGCCGGCGTCTTCCCACTCGATCGAGATCGGACCGGCATAGCCGATCGAGTTGAGCGCCCGGAAGCAGTCCTCCCACGGCACGTCACCGTGCCCGGTAGAGATGAAGTCCCAGCCCCGCCGTAGATCGGCCCACGGCAGGTGCGACGACAGCCGGCCGCGACGCCCGTCGCCCGTACGGACCTTCGCATCCTTGCAGTCGACGTGGTAGATCCGGTCTGCGAACTCGAGGATGAAGTTGACCGGGTCGAGTTCCTGCCACACGAAGTGCGACGGGTCCCAGTTCAGCCCGAACGCGGGCCGGTGTCCGATGGCGTCCAGCGCACGCCGCGTCGTCCAGTAGTCGTAGGCGATCTCGCTCGGATGCACCTCGTGCGCGAATCGGACGCCGACCGAGTCGAACACGTCGAGGATGGGATTCCAGCGGGCGGCGAAGTCCGCATAACCGTCATCGATCATTGACTCCGGCACGGGCGGGAACATCGCGACCGTGTGCCAGATCGACGACCCGGTGAACCCGACGACCGTCTCGACGCCGAGCCGGGCCGCCGCCCGGGCGGTGTCCATCATCTCGGCCGCTGCGTTGGCGCGCACCTCTTCCGGGTCGCCACTGCCCCACAGGCGCGCCGGCAGGATCCCTTGGTGCCGTATGTCGATCGGGTGGTCGCATACCGCCTGTCCGACGAGATGGTTCGAGATCGCCCAGACGCCGAGGTGGTACTTGTCGAGCGTCGCCTTCTTCGCCGCGACGTAACCATCGTCGGCGAGTGCTTTGTCCACTTCGAAGTGATCGCCCCAGCACGCGATCTCCAGTCCGTCGTAGCCCCACTCGCTCGCGAGCCGGCAGACCTCCTCGAAGGGCAGATCCGCCCACTGACCGGTGAAGAGAGTGATCGGTCGCGTCATCGCCATGCCTCACAGTCCGCCTAGAGTGAGCTCGAAAACGTTGCGAATCAACAGTTCTAGCCGGCCGCCGTCTCGGCCAACGCCGGCGCGACCGCCATCCACGACGAGCCCGTGTCGGCCGACCGCGACACCGCGTCCAGCACCTGTTGCACCTGCAGCCCGTCCGCGAACGACGGCGTCGGATCCGCGCCGGACGCGACCGCCTCGATGAAGTCGCGCATCTCGTGCGTAAACGAGTGTTCGTAGCCGATGATGTGCCCGGCCGGCCACCACGCCGCCATGTACGGATGGGTCGGCTCGGTCACCAGGATGCGCGTGAAGCCCTGCTCGGCCACGGGTGCCGAGCCGTCGAAGAACTCGAGTTCGTTCAGTCGTTCGAGGTCGAACGCAACCGACCCGAGCGAACCGTTGATCTCCACCCGCATCGCGTTGCGGCGGCCGTTGGCGAAGCGCGTCGCCTCGTACGTCGCGATCGCGCCGCCGGACAGCCTCGCGAGGAACAGCGCCGCATCGTCGACGGTCACGGCACCACGAGAGACGCCGTCGCCATTGGGCGTCGCGGCCGACAGACCGGTCGAACCGGCGGCGACCGGACGTGTTCGGATGAACGTCTCCGTCATCGCACTCACGCCGATGATCTGCTGGCCGGTGACGAACTGCGTCAGGTCGACGATATGCGCGCCGATGTCGCCGAGCGCGCCGGAGCCCGCCTTGTCCTTGCGCAGCCGCCACACCAGCGGGAAGTCCGGATCGACGATCCAGTCCTGCAGGTACGCCGCCCGGACGTGCCGGATCTCGCCCAACCGGCCGGCGGCCACCATGTCGCGCATCAGCGAGACCGCCGGGACGCGGCGATAGTTGAAGCCGCACATGACCCGTACCCCCGAAGGGTGTGCCATGGCCGCGGCCCGCACCATCGCCTCGGCCTCGGCCACGGTGTTGGCCAACGGCTTTTCGCACAGCACGTGCTTGCCCGCGGCAAGCGCCGCGATCGCGATCTCCGCGTGCGTGTCGCCGGGCGAGCAGATGTCGATCACGTCGATGTCGTCGCGGGCGATCAGCTCACGCCAGTCGGTGGTGGCGGCGGCCCAGCCGAGCCGGGTCGCGGCGGCCCCCACCGCCGCCGCGTCCCGGCCGGCAACGGCCACCATGCTCACCTGCCGCGGCAGGTCGAAAACACGGTTCACGGTGCGCCACGCCTGCGAATGCGCGGCGCCCATGAACGCGTATCCCACCATGCCGACCCCCAGCGGTCGGATGTCCCCGGTTGGCACGCCGAGCCTCCCTCGCCTCACAGTTCTTGTACAGCCGTCAGGACTGGAAGCCAAGCGGCAGATACTTGTCCACGTTGTCCTTCGTGATCGTCTCGGACGTCAGCACGATCTGCTGCGGAACCTGCAACTCCACCAGGTCGGACATGCCCTTGCCTTGGACGATCAGCCGCGCCAGCGATACGGCGGAGGACGCCATCGTCGGTGGATAGGTGACCGTCGCGACGACTGGCGTGTCGCCGGCCTTGATGTGCTGCATCATGTTCAACGAGCCAGCGCCGCCGACCATGAAGAACTCCTTGCGATTGGCCTGTTTGATCGCTGCGAGCACGCCGATGCCCTGGTCGTCGTCGTGGTTCCAGATCGCGTCGATGTGCGAGGCGGCCTGCAGAAGGTTCGCGGTGACGTCCTGGCCCGATTGCGCCGTGAACTGCGCGGCAACGCGGTTGGTCACCTTCAGACTGTGTACGGCGAGGGCGTCCTTGAATCCGCGGGATCGATCCTGGGTCAGCGGAAGGCTGTCGATGCCCGCGATCTCGGCGATGACCGGATTCGACTTACCGCCTAACTTGCCGGCGATGTATGTGCCGGCGGCAAAACCCATGCCGTAGTTGTCGCCCTTGATGAGCAGGCGGGACGCGCTCGCGTCAGAGAACTCCCGGTCGAGATTCACCACCGGGATGCCCGCCTGCATGGCCGCCTTTCCGGCCGACGTCAGTTGCGCGCCGTCTTGCGGCAGCAACACGATCACGTCCGGCTTCTGCTGAATCAGCGTCTGCAACGCCGCGATCTGAGCCGGCGCATCGGCGCCCGCGTCGACCTGGGTGAACGTGACATCGCTGTAGAGCGCGGCCTGCTTTTTCGCATTGTCGGTAATCGCGCGGATCCAGCCGTGGTCGGCCGCCGGTGCCGAGAATCCCATGGTGAGTGCCTTG
>DASQPR010000477.1:0-3189 GCA_035643815.1 Micromonosporaceae bacterium
TCGCCGTCGATCGTGACACCGTTGAACCGCTACCTCGGCTACGAGGAGGCGGCGGCGGTCGCGAAACAAGCGCTCGCGTCCGGACGTACGATCCGCGAAGTCGTCATCGATCGCGGACACGTGTCGGCCGGGCGGATCTCCGAAGCGGATCTCGATCGTGCGCTCGATGTTCTTGGGATGACTGCGCCGTAGGTCGTGCTTCGGGCCGGCCGACATTGCTCACGCCGCAGCGGTCACGCTTGATCTACGTCGTGAGCAATGTCGGCCGGCTGCGCGGCTGAAGCTTGCGGTCCGCGGTGGCTGGGCTTTCGAGGTTCGGTGGTACGGGAGAACCGCGACTCTGGGACCGGAGCCGTTCCGAGTGAACAGGGCGGTGTTAGCTCAAAACGGTGGCGAGGGTGGCGGCGGCTGTCACGACGGCCGGACCGACGATGTCCGGATCGAGCGGCGCCAGCGAAATCACTCCGATGCTGGCCTCCAGGCCCTCGACACCTGTGACCGGAGCCGCGATGCCATGCGCGCCCGGCTGAAGCTCGCCACTCGTGGCCACCCACGCTTGATCGCCGGCGCGACCGGCCGTGATCGCGCGCCCGGCCGCGCCGCGGTCCATCGCGTGTCGTGTGCCTGCTCGGTAGGCGACGTGCAGGTCCGTCCAGGACGGCTCGACGACCGCCAGCGCGACGGCTTCGGTGCCGTCGGCGATCGTGAAGTGAGCGGTGGCGCCGACAGATTCGGCAAGGCGGCGAAGCACCGGCCGGGCGACGTCCGCGATCAGGGGCTGCGATCGATGGGCCAGGTGCAGCACCCCCAGACCAAGGCGGAGCCGGCCGGCCGCGTCCCGCCGGATCATCGAGTGCTCGGCGAGCGTTGCGGCGAGGCGATAGACGACCGCCCGCCCGACCCCGAGCTGCGCCGCCGCCTCGGTAACGGTCAGGCCGCCCGGCGCATCCGCCACGAGATGCAGCAGGCGCAGGCCTCGATCCAGCGTCTGCGCGATCTCCGTTGTGCGTTCCGCCACACCGCGAGGGTAGTGGGACCAACGTTCCAGGACCGAAGACGCCCAGCCACCGTGTCATGGCCGCCCGATTCGTTAGGCCTCAGGCCCGCCGTGTCACGGTGCTTCGAAGCGCGCGGACCAGTCGGTCCAGGCGCTTCGGTAAGCAGAGTCCAGGCCCTTAGATAAACACGGCTATCCTTTTACGGTGACGCTTCGCCTTTACGACACGCTGACCCGATCGGTGCGGGATTTCGTCCCGCGCGAGCCCGGCAAGGTCGGCGTGTACCTGTGTGGGCTCACCGTCCAGTCCGGTCCGCATATCGGCCACCTGCGCAGCGGCGTCAACTACGACGTGCTGCGGCGCTGGCTCCTGCACAGCGGTTACGAGGTCACGTTCATCCGCAACATCACCGACATCGATGACAAGGTCCTGGCGAAGGCCATCGAGTCGGGCGATCCGTTCTGGTCGATCGCGTACGTCAACGAGAGCATCCTCGAGGCGGCCTACCGTGCGCTGAACGTGTTACCGCCGACCTACGAGCCGCGGGCGACGGGTCACATCACCGAGATGCACTCGCTCATCGCGACATTGATCGACGACGGCCATGCCTACGTGGCGAAGGACAATTCCGGGGACGTCTACTTCGACGTGCATTCCTACCCGCCGTACGGCCAATTGTCGGGCCAGAAGCTGGACGCGATGCAGGCCGCCGAGGACGGACCGGAACGCGCGAAGCGCAACCCGCAGGACTTCGCGCTGTGGAAGGGCGTCAAGCCCGGCGAACCGGACGATGCCTACTGGACGTCGCCGTGGGGACGCGGCCGTCCGGGCTGGCACATCGAGTGCTCGGCGATGTGCCTGCGCTATCTCGGGCCGGAGTTCGACATCCACGGCGGCGGGCTCGATCTGATGTTCCCCCACCACGAGAACGAGATCGCCCAATCCCGGGCGGCCGGCCTCGGCTTCGCGCGCTACTGGGTGCATCACGCCTTGCTGAACCTCGGCGAGGCGAAGATGTCGAAGTCGCTCGGCAATGTGATCGACCTCGACGAGGTGATCTCGCTGGGGATCCGGCCGGTCGAGCTGCGTTACTACCTGGCGGCACCGCATTACCGGTCACGGATCGACTATTCCGAGCCGTCGCTGCGGGAGGCTTCCGTTGCGTACCAACGGATTGAAGGTTTTGTGACGCGTGCGGTGGAACGGGTCGGCGCGGTCCCGCCCTCGGCGATGCCGGCGGAGTTCGCGGCCGCGATGGACGACGACCTGAACACGTCGCGAGCGCTCGCGCACGTCCACGCCGTCATGCGCGAAGGGAACGCGGCGCTGGCCGGCGGCGACGACGCCGGCGTGATGGCCGCGCTGGGTGAGATGCGGGCGATGCTCGGCGTCCTCGGTCTGGATCCGGTCGACGTGCATTGGTCCGGCGCCGGTACGGTCGACAACCTGCGTACGACCGTGGACGACCTCGTGTCGCTCGCACTGGAGCAACGCAGCGCGGCGCGGGCGCGCAAGGACTGGGCCGCGGCCGACGCGATTCGCGAACAGCTGAACAAGGCCGGCATCGTGGTCGAAGACACACCGAACGGTCCGCGCTGGACCGTCGGAGCAGGGGAAGGCGCTTGATGCCCGGGAATTCGCAGCGGCGTGGCCGTCGGACGACGCCGAAGAAGGGCTCGGCCAGTGGCTCGGGCGGCAAGGGGCGCGGCGCGCTCGTCGGCCGGGGCCGGACGCTGCCAGCCGACGAACGGCCGTGGCACAAGGCGTATTCGGGCACCGAAGACGTGCCGCAACGGACGGCGTGGAAGCAAGACAAGGAACGGCGGGCCGCCGCCGCCGAGGGGCGAGCGCCGAAGGCCGGCCAGCCCGGCACGGTCGACACCACGTGGGGCAAGGGCACCAAGGGCCGCAAGGCTGCGCCGAAGGCCGGATCGACTGGGCGCGGTGCGCCGGCCGGACGTGGCGCCGCTGGTGGCCGTACGTCGTCCGGCGGTCGCGGCGCGGCGGGCCGTGGCACGCCAACGCGATCCGGTCCACGGGTCGCACCCGGCCGCAAGTCGGCCACTCCAAAGGACGCGCCCGAACTGCTTGTCGGCCGCAACCCGGTGGTCGAGGCCTTGCGGGCACGCATCCCGGCTACTGCGCTGTACGTAGCGCTTGGCATCGACATCGACGACCGCGTGACGGAGGC
>DASQPR010000478.1:0-12268 GCA_035643815.1 Micromonosporaceae bacterium
TGAAATCATCGACACGCGGCCGCTTGACCTGCCGTCCCGGCAACTGCGCACCACGGCGGTCTGGTGGACTATCTCTCCGGGCGCCCTCGCGACCGCCGGCGTCGATCCGGCCGACGTCCCGGGAGCGTTGCACGCCGCCGAGCACGCGGCGATCGGGCTGCTGCCACTCGTGGCGACCTGTGACCGTTGGGATATTGGCGGCTTGTCCACTGCGCTTCACGCGGACACTGAGGCGCCCACCGTCTTCGTGTATGACGGGCACCCGGGCGGCGCCGGATTCGCCGAGCGGGCCTACCACGTCGCCACCGAGTGGCTGCACGCTACCCGGGAGGCGATCGCGTCGTGCGCTTGCGAACACGGCTGCCCGTCGTGCGTGCAGTCGCCCAAGTGCGGCAACGGAAACGAGCCGCTGTCGAAGGACGGCGCGGTGCGCGTCCTCGACGCCGTCCTCGACGCGATCGAACTCGCGCACGACGGCGGCCAGGACGTCCACGGATCGGTCTAGGCCGGATCGAGCTAGGCCGGATCGAGCTAGGCCGGATCGAGCTAGGCCGGATCGAGCTAGGCCGGATCGAGCTGTGCGCGTGAGGGTCGCGGCGGCCGGACCGGCCCGAGCGGTCGCTACCGCCGGGCCGATGCCGGGCGGTGCACCGGCGACGCGTACGGTCGCCGTCACGATCGCTTCCAGGCCGTCGAGCCGGCAGCCGGTCATGCTCGCACCATTGGCTACCACGGTCGCCCCCGCGGCCGGACATGCCACGCTCGCACCGTCGATGATTCGCGAGGCGGCCGCGAGCGCGCCGAGGTCGGCCGCCGCCTGAGCCCGGTGGCGGGCCAGAACTGCACCGGCCGCAATCACGGCAGTCATGCCGAATGCGACGAGCGCGACGGTAGCGCCGAGCACCCAGACGGTGGCCGATCCCCGGTCGCGCATCATGGCACGGTCACCGAGCCCGGTTCGATCGTGGCCGTGCTCGCGGCCGTCACCTGGAACGAGCCGAGATGGGCGCCCAGCGGCGAGACCCGCAGGGTGACGGTGACCTCAACCCAACCCGTGTTGCGCGTGACCCGTACCGACGCCCCTCTAGGAGCCCGACTCGTGCCGGCCGCGCTGCCGTCGCCACCGCGCGCCGCGACGAGCGCGGCTTCCCGGGCCGCGTCGACGCATTGCACTTTCGCCAGGACGGCGTCGACGGCGCCGAGCGCGAACGTCACCATCAGCAGCAACGCGGGAAGCGCCACGGCGAACTCCGCCGTAACCCCACCCCGATCCTCCGGCGCTCGGTGCCGTCGCGCCGCCACTACTTGAGCGCCTTCGAGATGATCGCCGACAGCGCCGACTGGATGCCGGGCGACGTCACGACCTTGAGCAGTACGCCGGCGAACGCGACCGCCGCGAGTGTGCCGACGGCGTATTCGGCAGTGCTCATGCCCGCGTCACGAGCGGCGCCGTGGATCCGGCGCCAACGCGCGGCGCACCGGCCGGCCCACGTCGTCGTTATCGATCCGTGCATTGAATCTCCCCTCACCGCAGGACGTCACCGAGCACGGCGACGATCACCGGCACGATGCCGGCAAGCACGAATGCGGGCAGGAAACACAGCCCGAGCGGTAACACGATGAGGACACCGACTCGCGCGGCCGCCGCCTCCACGGCCACCGCTCTGGATCCCCGGAGGTCGTCGGCGAGCCGTTCCAAGGCGCGCGCCACCGCAGCGCCGCTTTCCGCGCTGCGTACGACTGCGTCGACGATCCGATCGGCGCCCGGCGTCGTACGCAGCACGGGCCACGCGTCGGCTGGCTCCAGACCGAGCCGAAGGCCGTCGGCAACACGGACAAGATCCCGCCCGACCACGCCGCCGATACCCGTGCCGGTCGTACGGGCAGCCACCTCGACCGGTACGCCGGCGCGAAGCGCGGCCGCCAGGAGGTCGGCGGCGAATGGAAGTTCAGCGGTGGCGGCCTGCCTGGCCCGACGGATCGCGGGAGGCTCGATCCGTCGCAACAGACGAGCGGCGACCGGGATAACCAGCACCCCGGCTGCGATGCCGGCGACGCCACCGATAAGGAGCCAGGTGATCGACCCGGCCGCGACGGCGCCGAGCATCCGGAGCCGACGCGATGACACCGACGGTTCATCGGTCGACCAGTCGCGGTCCGGCCTTGATCCGCCGCGAAGAATCACCGTGCGTGCCATCAGGCGGCCTCCTTGATGGAGTTCGCCAGGCGATGTGTCCAGGCAAGACCGGCCATCTGGAACGTCATGGCGCCGCCAGCGCAGGCCGCACCGAGGGGTGTTCGCAAGAGGACATGCACCGGGTCGGCACCGACGCCGGTGCCAAGGGCGATCCCGGCCGCTGGCAACGCGGCCAGAAGCCACGCGGTCGCTTGGGCCCCGGACGCCTGCGCGGACGCAGACGCCCGCGCTCGGGCGAGCGTCCGCCCATCGGTTTCGAGGCGGTCGAGCAGGTCGGCGAGCGGTGCTCCGGTGTCATCAGCAACGCGGAGTGCGGCACCGACACGACGGGACAAGGAGTCGGCCGCGACAGGCCTAAGAGCCGGCTGCACTCGGGCGAGAGACACCACAGGATCCGCGCCGGCGCGCAGATCGGCCGCGACGGCTCCGATAGCTGCCAGCGCAGCCGCGAACGCCTCGGCGTCAGCGGCCGCACGCCGACGTGCTGCAACGACAACCGCCCCGGCCGCCACGTAGCCGGCCGAAATCAGGGCGGCCACCGGTCCGGCGAGGGCTCCTGCCACGGTCGCCGCTGCGGAGACGAGGAGGATCACTGTCAGCCGTGGGCGCCGCCGGGCAAGCGCCGACGCAGCTCGCATCGAGACGACGCCGACCGAGCCAGAGGGTCCGACCGGCCGTGTCGTAGATTGGCGCGACCCTTGTGCTGGCTGCTCCGAGATGGCGCGTAGCCGGCGTTGACCGCGACGCGGAAACGCGACCGTACGCCGGATGCCCCCGCCCCGCGTGATCATGGTCGCCCGGCTAGTAGCGCTGTCGGGGGTCGTACGCCTCGGCTCGTCATCAGATTCGCCAGAGGCACGGCACCGGGGCGTACGCCACCGAGCCGATGCCATGCCGACACCGACACGACCGCTCGACCATCACGGCTGGGAGCGAGCAGGACGATTTCGTCGAGTTTCCGACCGGTCGGCATTCGTCGCATGTGTACGACGACGTGCAGCGCCGCGGCGACCTGAGCGTGAAGGGCGGCTCGCGGAACCCCGCTCAGCAACCCAAGAGCCTCCAGCCTGGCCGGCACATCGGCCGCGGTGTTCGCGTGCAACGTGCCGGCGCCGCCTTCGTGGCCCGTGTTGAGAGCGCCGAGCAGATCGACGACCTCGGCACCGCGGCACTCGCCGACGACCAGCCGATCCGGACGCATGCGTAGCGCCTGGCGGAGCAGATCCCGCAGTCCGATCGCGCCGGCGCCTTCGACGTTTGCCGTACGGGCCTGAAGGCCAACGACGTGCGGATGACGTGGGCGGAGCTCGGTCGCATCCTCGACGATGACGATGCGTTCGTTTGGTGGCACTTCGCTCAACAACGTCGCGAGGAGCGTCGTCTTGCCGCTGCCGGTGCCGCCCGAGACGAGGTAGGACAAGCGGGCGGCGACGATTGCGCCAAGCATCTCAGCACCGCTCTCAGAGAGCGTGTCCAGTCCGACGAGATCATTGAGCGAGAACGCGTGCTCCCGGAACGTACGCAACGACAGGTATGGCCCGTCGGTGGCGATCGGCGGCAGCACCGCGTGCAGTCGCGTTCCATCGGGTAGCCGTGCGTCCACGTACGGGCTGCCTTCGTCGAGCCGGCGCCCACACGCGGCGGCGAGTCGCTGAGCCAGCCGACGCACCTGCGTGTCGGATGAGAAGGTGAAGTCGCAGCGCACCAAGCCTGCGCCACGGTCGATCCAGACGTCCACGCCATTGACGAGCACATCGGTGACGGCCGGATCGACGAGGAACGCGGTCAACGGACCCGCACCCGGCAGAGCCGCGATGCTCCGCGCATCAAGGTGATCGACCGTTGTCTCTGCCGTCGCCGCCCCTGCTGCCTCGACGATCGAGGCAGCGGTGCGCGTCACGGCCGGGATCGCGGCGAGCCGCGGCGGGGCGAGCGACCGCGGGACGAGTGACGGCGAGACGAGCGGGTGTGGTCCGAGCGCGCCACTGACGGGAAGGAACCGCCCGACTGAGGCAGGGACCAACCGGGTCGGGTCGCCATCGGAGTCGATCCGAGTGATCTTCTCGAGAGCGATGCCGCTGCGCACGTCGCCACTGAAACCGCCGCCATTGCCCGGGGACCCGGCAGCACGCTCGTGGAAGCCGCCGCCGTCGCCGAGGGACCGGTCACCGTCGTGCGGGAAGCCGGCACCATCGCCGCCGATTGCGACACGGTCGTCGTGGCGCCCGGCCCGGTCGCTGTCGAGTCCCATACCACCCTCGTCGGGCCGGGCGTCGGCGTCATTCGGTCCGGCCGTGGAGCGGCAAAGCTCGTCCGGTGGCCAGGTTGTCATGCCGACTCCTCGCGGGATACCGGTCGAGGCCTGGCCATACCGTTGGTCGTCCGTGCGCCGACCCGAGACGTGCCGCCAGCCGATGCCCGGTCCGATGAGGATCGATCCGGACCGGCACCACGCGACGTGTTGCGATCCGACAACGCGCTTGGGACCACTCCGTCCAGCAGGCTCCCGCACAACGTCGCGAGCGAGCCGTGTCCGGAGGCGGCCGGTGGTTCGCCGCGCTCCCAGGCCGTACGGAGGCGAGGCTCACTACGGATCGTGCCTGCGTACGGCAACCCCAGGGCCCCGATAACGTCCTTCACCGCGAGACCGGCCGGGCCCGGTTGCCGCACGACGACGGAGAGCGCAGCGCAATGCGGGCCGGCCACCGCTGCAACCCGGGCCGCCGCCGCGCATGCGCGTAACTCGGCTGGGACGACGAGGTAGACCTGATCCGCCCTCCGCAACGCGAGCATCGCCGACTCGTCGAGTCGTCGCGGAAGGTCAACGATGGTGACGTCACGGCCCCGGCGGCCGGCATCGAGCGCTGCGAGCATGGCTTCGGGCGGCACGGTCATCGGCTCACCGCGGTCCCACGACAGGATGACCAGCTCGGAGCGGCCGGGCAGTGCCTCGACCAATGCCGGCGCCGGGACCTCGCCGCTTGCTTGGGACAACGCCGGCCAGCGCAGTCCATCGAGCGATTCCCAGCCGAGCACGAGATCGACGCCGCCACCCAACGGATCCGCGTCCACAAGCAGGGTTCGCAGGCCGCGTCGAGCCGCAGTGACCGCCAGGCCGCCGGCCAGGACGGACGCCCCCGCACCGCCCCGGCCGCCAAGGACGGCGATGACCCGGCCGTGCCCGGGGCCATCCAGCGAACCGTCGATCGCCTGCGAAGCCGCGGGACCAACCGACTCGTATGCGCCGGCGGGGCGAGCCGGCACGACCGTAGACTCCGATCCCATCCGCCCAGTCACCCCGTGACCGCCGATCGTGCCACTGCTGGCGAATCCGCTCGGGCCAGTTGCGGCGATCGGCGCGGTCCCGTCGACATCTGTCGGCCCGACCTCGGCGAGCTGATCAACGAGCCACGGCTCGGCCGCCGGCAATACGGCGACGTGCTCCGCTCCGAGTCGCTGAACGACCGCCCAGTCGGTGTCCGGCGGGCCGCCGGCAGCCGATCGGCTGCGGACCGCCCGATGATTTCGCCCGGGCCCGCCGTCCCGGACGACGACCACGATCCCGGGTCGCCGCGGCAGGCCCGCCCGGGCGCAGGACTCCGCCATGTCCGCGCCGATGTAGACCCGGTCCGCGCGTGCGTACGAGCGACGGGCGCCGGCCGGATCCGGTGCCACGTCCGGCGTTACGCCAGCGGCGGCGGCGATGCGCAGCAGATCGTCCAACAAGTCTGGGTCGGCCGTCACGAACAGCGGATGCGCGCGCGACCGCGCCGGCGCCGCCGGAGTCGCCGGACCACCCGCCCGGTCCGGCGACTCCCTGCCCGCCGCGAGGTGCGCCGCCGTCCGACTGATCGACCTTGATGTGCGAACCATCGACGCTCCTCCGCTCGGCTGACGCGGCTACGTTGCCGCCCTCCGACGACGAGCGATATCCGTGATCATGAAACCCGTGGACAGCGAGGGTGCATGTGCACAAGCCAAGTCGCGGCCGCCAACGCGGCGACCAGCGAAACGGTCCACCGGCCGTACCCATAAAAAGCGCGCGTATCGTGTCGGCCGTGGCGCCGCTGACCGCAACGCAGGTCTTCACTGGGTGGTCGTTCGATCCCGCGACCGCGATCGCGGTTGTCGTGCTAGCCGCCGCCTATCTCGTCGGCGTCCGACGGGCGACCCGAATCCACCGCTGGCCGCCGATTCGCACGATGCTGTTCCTCGCGGTCGGTCTCGGCTCTTGGGTGATCTCGACGATGTCGTTCCTTGGCACGTACGACACCGTGCTGTTCTGGCCCCGCGCGATCCAGACCGTGCTGTTGCTCATGGTCACGCCACTATTCCTTGCCCTCGGCATGCCGCTCACGCTGCTGATGCGGGCCCTTCCGCCGACGGCGGCGACGCGGCTCCGGTGGCTCGGCCACAGCGGATTCGCGAAGCTCGTGACCTTCCCCGCCGTCATCTCCGCACTATTGCTGGGCACGCCGTTCGTACTGTTCTTCACGCCGATCTTCGATGCGGTGCTGCAGGGCGGCACGGTCGATACGCTCGTGAAGTTCTGGCTCGTCGGCGTCGGCTGGGCCTACTACTGGACCCGGTTGCAGGTCGACCCGGTCCCGCATGTCTACCCCGTACTCGTGTCGATGTGGATAACGTTCGCCGAGGTCATCTTCGACGGCGGTCTCGGGCTGTTACTGATGCTCGGCCACACGATCGTCGGGCTGGAGCACTACCAGGCCGTACGCACGTGGGGACCGACACCGTCGGCCGATCAACAGATGGGCGGCGCCGCATTCTGGATCATCGGCGACCTGTCCGGCCTGCCGTTCCTGGCCGCGCTGTTCCGCAAGTGGGTCCGCGACGACGAGGAGCGCACGATCGAGGTCGATCGCGCGCTTGACGCGCAGGAGGCTGCGGCTCGCGTCGCGATAACCGCCGGGCCAGACACAACCCCCGCGGGTACGGCCGAAGCCGAGCCGGACGACGGCATGCAACGACCGTGGTGGGAAACCGATCCCGCGCGACTGCGTCGCTGACGGCTCGGATATGGCAACCTGTCCGGCGTGAGCGAAGACGACAGACACGCGGCAAGGCTGACGATTGCGAAGCGGGTTAATTGGACGACGCTCCCGATATTCATCGTCGGCGCCGCGGACATCCACCGCATCAGCCATCACGGACCCGGTTCACACCCGATCCAGATCTGATCGGAGACGTCGTGAGCCGGATCGCGCTTCCCTCGGTCACGACGGTGCCGCACGGGCGCTGATCGCAACGCTGGCCGGAATTTGGGACGACCCCCGCCGGGGGGTGGCGGGGGTCGTCAAGGGCTCGGCTCCGGGGGGGTGAGCCGAACCGCCCAGCGGCCATGCGGGGGGCGCAACAACCGCCGAGAGTCTGGGGATCGCCAGCGATAGGACGAGAATCACTGTCGTTCATCGCAAGCATGCACGATTTCTCGGTACGCGTCGAGGCCCGAAAGCGTCCAACACGCCGATTTGGCGTGCACCCGTGTCGATATTTTGGCCGGCTCCGGCACCGGAGCAACGCACCGCGATCAGGCGGCACACCGAGCGCTACGAACGCGACGTCGCCCTGTGCGGCTAGACTTTGCCGCCGTGGCTTCTGGTGCTGCCTTCTTCGACCTCGACAAGACGGTCATCGCCAAATCGAGTGCGCTCGCATTCGGCCGGCCGTTCTACCGAGAGCACCTCATCAATCGCCGAGACGTGATCAAGTCGGCGTACGCCCAGCTGATGTTCAAGCTTGGCGGGGCGGACGACGCCCAGATTGCGCGGATCCGGGACCATCTCGCGACACTGTGTAAGGGATGGTCGGTCGAGCAGGTCGAGCAGATCGTCAACGAGACGCTGGCCGAGCTCATCAGCCCGTACATCTATGCCGAGGCGGCGGCGCTGATCGAGGAGCATCGGGCCGCCGGACGCGCGGTGGTGCTGGTGTCGGCATCGGGCGAGGAGATGGTACGTCCCATCGGTCAGCAGCTCGGCATTGACGACATTCTCGCGACCCGGATGGTTGTGAAGGACGGGCGATACACCGGCGACGTCGGGTTCTACAACGCCGGTCCGAACAAGGTCGAGGGTGTCCGAGACCTTGCCGCGCAACGGGGGTGGGATCTCGCCGACTGCTATGCCTACTCCGACTCGGTTTCCGACGTCCCGCTGCTGGAGTCGGTCGGCCGCCCGACCGCCGTGAACGCCGATCGTGGCCTGCGCCGCACAGCCGTCGAACGCGGCTGGCCGATGCTCGAGTTCCGGCACCCGATCCCCCTCGGCCAGCGGCTCCGGGACCGACCGGCGGTGCCGGTCGCGGCCGCTGCGCTCGGCGTCAGCGTCGGTGTTGCCATCGGCATCGTCCTCTACGGCCGGCACCGCAAGCGTGTCGCCGACGCAGCCACGATCGATGCCGCGGTCAACGCGGGGATCCGTAACAGGGACGGGACACGAAACAACACCACGAACCGAGTGAACGCCACGAGTGGAACCAGAGGAGCGAGCCGAACCAGCGCAACGGCTCGACCCAGAGCCGCGAACCGAAGCAGGGCGGCGACGCGGGAGGACTGCACGGGCCGAAGCGGTGGCGCCGCGCTCGCGGACGCCGCGGTTTCGGCGACGGTTCCCTCTTAGCCCACGCCCACGCCCACGCCCACGCCCACGCCCACAGCCACGCCCGCGTAACGCAGCCGCTACGCCGGCACAGCAGCGCCGCTCGCGCCGCACCACAAAGCACATCTGTGCCCGACTTTCACACATTCTTCGACTGCTCTGGCGACCTTGGGCGGGGCGGCGTAAAACAAAAGGTACGGAGTTCGCGACGAGTGGAAACACACGGAATGTCGAACGCAGAGAGAGAGATGTACTGCAGATATAGCGGGCTCCGTGGCACGGTCACCTGGCACCCACGTGCGACCAGCCGCGGGAGGCCGGTTGCGGCGGAACCGTGAAGGACCGCCGGCAACGTTAAGGTGCACGCCTGGTAACCAGGGTGGCGGTGTGATGGCGGCGCCTCGGAGTGTGAGGCGCCGTCCGTCTGTGCTTCGCACAGACCGGGATTGCGGGCGGCGGCTCAAAGACGGCCCGGACCGGGGGATCAGCGGAGGCGACCCGTACGACTGTCGCGATCAACCGCGGGAATTGACGATGCCGTCGGCAACCTTGGTCAACACGGCTGCGGCGATGGTGACGGCCGCCGCGTAGTGCTTCAGCCAGGAACGCACACCGTCGTGCGTACCGGTCGCGAACGCCCCCGCCGCCCCGCGATACTCCGGCTCCCGCTCGAGGTGGCCGACGTCCATTGCGAGCAGGCCTCGAGGGTCGAGACCACCGCTGATCAGCGCGAGCCGGGCAGCACCGCGGGCCACGACGCCGGATGGCCCGGCGAACGGCGACAACGCGAGCAATTCGCCGTGCACGACCGCCGCGACGACCATGGCCGGCGCGGTCGTCGTGGTGATCACGGCGGCGAGCGCGTCGAGTCGCGTCGCGACCGCCGGGTCCGTCGTGGGTCGCCCCAGGGCATCCGCCGGTACGGCATCGCGCGCGGCCAGGACGTGCAGCCGGGCGAGTACCTGCCGAGGAGCGCGCGACCACGTTCCCCTGAGTCCGTCGAGCGCTCCGGAGACCCGCAACGCACCCTGCACCACCGGATCGGTGACCGTGCCGGCGCGTACGGCATCCAGTTCGTACCCGTGGCCGTCGAGGGCCGCGCTGGCGGCGGCCGTACGGAGGCCGACCTCGGCGGCGACCGGGCCGCCCGAGCGGCGCAGCGCCGCATGTCGCAGTGCGTCGTCGACGGCGACCCGCGCCTCGTTGAACGCCGCCCGGCAATCGGGCAGGTTGAGCAGGCCAACAAGCGGATCGGTCACGGCACACACGCTAGCTGCCGCGGCGGCCTAGGCGACTTCGGAGGCCATCGAGAGATGGCACAACGCCTCGAAAACCGCAGTGACCGGCAACGACGGCTGCGCGAAGGGTGCTCACAACCGTGCGCACCCTTGATCGAAACGGTCTCGAAACGGCAAGATACGAACAGGAGACTCGGGCTCAGCCTCGCGGTAACTTGGCTTCGCCACGCCGCCGGTTTCGGGACTAGCCTGCTTTTGTGGGAACCCCACCACGACCGGCCACCACGAAGCCGCGGCGACGGCCACCCCCGAAGCCAGTAACGAAGCGCACCACGAACCACACAACGGATCACACCCCGCATCGATCTGGAGCGCGCTGATGAGCGAAACGCTTGCAAACCTGCTACGCGAGGAGCGCAGATTCGAACCGCCGGCGGACCTCGCCGCCCACGCCAACGTCACGGCGGCGGCGTACGACGAGGCCAACGCCGATCGGCTCGGATTCTGGGAGACCCAGGCCATGCGCCTGTCCTGGAGCAAGCCATGGGACACGGTGCTCGATTGGTCCAATCCGCCGTTTGCGAAGTGGTTCGTGGGCGGCCAACTCAACATGGCCTACAACTGCGTCGATCGCCACGTCGAAGCCGGTCGCGGCGACAAGGTGGCCATCCACTGGGAAGGCGAGCCCGGAGACACGCGCACGATCACGTACGCCGACCTGCAGAGGTCGGTGTGCCAGGCCGCCAACGCGCTGACCTCGCTCGGCGTCGTCGCGGGCGACCGGGTCGCGATCTACATGCCGATGATCCCGGAGGCCGCAATCGCGATGCTCGCTTGTGCCCGCATCGGTGCGGCGCACAGTGTCGTCTTTGGTGGCTTCTCCGTCGACGCGCTCTCCGGCCGCATCAACGACGCGAGCGCGAAACTCGTCATCACCGCCGACGGCGGCTTCCGGCGCGGCAACCCGTCGGGACTCAAGCCGATCGTCGACGATTCGGTCGACCGGTCGCCCAGCGTGGAACATGTCCTCGTCGTTCGTCGGACCGGTCAGGACGTCAACTGGACCGAGGGTCGTGACGTGTGGTGGCACGACGTTGTCGACACCGCGTCACCCGTTCACGAGCCGCAGCCGTTCGACTCCGAGCAGCCGCTGTTCATCCTCTACACCAGCGGCACGACCGCGAAGCCGAAGGGCATCCTGCACACCACCGGCGGCTACCTGACGCACGTGAGCTACACGTTCAACGCCGTCTTCGACCACAAGCCGGAAACCGACGTCTATTGGTGTACGGCCGACATCGGCTGGGTGACCGGTCACTCGTACATCGTGTATGGGCCGCTGTCCAACGGCGCGACCCAGGTCATGTACGAGGGCACGCCGGACACGCCGAACAAGGACCGCTTCTGGCAGCTCGTCGAGAAGTACAAGGTGACGGTCATCTACACCGCCCCAACGCTGATCCGCACGATGATGAAGTGGGGCGACGAGTTCCCGGCCGCTCACGACCTGTCGTCGCTACGCATCATCGGTACGGTCGGTGAGCCGATCAACCCCGAGGCGTGGATCTGGTATCGCCAGACGATCGGCGGTGGCACGTGCCCGGTCGTGGACACCTGGTGGCAGACCGAGACCGGCGGCCAGATGATCAGCCCACTACCCGGCGTGACCGCGGCCAAGCCCGGCTCGGCCATGCGGCCGCTGCCCGGCATCGTCGCGGACGTCGTCGACGACACCGCGACGTCAGTGCCGAACGGCGGCGGCGGATACCTGGTGTTGCGTGAGCCGTGGCCCGGCATGCTTCGTACGATCTGGGGCGACGACCAGCGCTTCCTCGACACCTATTGGTCGCGCTTCGGTGCCGGCTCGGGCGTCGGCAACGACTGGATCTACTTCGCCGGCGACGGTGCGAAGCGCGACGAAGACGGTGACCTGTGGCTGCTTGGCCGCGTCGACGACGTCATGCTGATCTCCGGCCACAACATTTCGACCACCGAGGTCGAGTCGGCGTTGGTGAGCCATCCGAAGGTTGCCGAGTCGGCGGTGGTCGGCGCGACCGACCCGACGACCGGTCAGGCCATCGTCGCGTTTGTGATGCTGCGTGGCACCACCGAGGTGACCGATACGCTGACCGACGAGTTGCGTGATCATGTCGCCAAGGTGATCGGCCCGATCGCGAAGCCGCGACAGATCATGCTCGTCGCCGAGTTGCCGAAGA
>DASQPR010000479.1:0-2966 GCA_035643815.1 Micromonosporaceae bacterium
TGTGGTGCGAGGCGCACGCGCGGTCGCTCGTCGAACCGGGCGGCGCCTGGGCCGACTTCGCTCGGCAAACAGTGGACGACTGGCTGGCGGTGCTGGCCGGCGCCCAGGCGGCCGCCCGGCGCCGCACCCGGGCCGGTCAAGCCGAACGTACGCTCGCTCTCGCCGTCCTTCGCGGCGCGCTCCTGGACCTGCTGGCGACGAACGACGTGGATCGCACCACGGCCGCGGTCGAACGGCACCTGGCGATGATTCGTCAGGCGGTGTGATCGTCGCGCGACGGCGGGATCACCAGCGCGACGGCGATCGCCGCTACGCCTTCGCCGCGACCTGTCAGGCCCAGCCCGTCGGCCGTCGTCCCGGCCACGGTGACCGGTGCACCGATCGCTTCCGACAGAGCGGCCTGTGCCTCGGCCCGGCGTGGCCCGATCTTCGGGGCATTCCCGATCACCTGTACGGACACGTTGCCGATCTCGCAACCCACAGCCCGCACACGTCGCGCCGTCTCGGCCAGCATGGCGACACCGGAGGCGCCGGCCCACTCCGGCTCGGCGACACCGTAGTTCGAGCCGAGGTCACCGAGACCGGCCGCGGATAGCAGCGCGTCACAGGCGGCGTGGGCGGCGACGTCCCCATCGGAGTGACCGTCGAGCCCCGGGACATCCGGCCACAACAGACCGGCGATCCAGCAGGGCCGGCCCTCGCCGTACGCGTGGATGTCCGTACCGACGCCGACCTGGGGAACCGTCACGGCGCCGAGCGTAGCTTGCGACTCGGCTCAGACCTCGCGGAGGTCGAGCTCCACGGTGAACGGCGCGATCGCTTTCATGACGCCGGTGAATACCTCGGTCGGGCGGTACACCCGGGCGGCCGCATCGAGCACGTACGTATGCACGACTGGAATCCCGATGCCGACCTGCTCGACGCGCCAGTAATACTCGATGCCCGCCGCCGCGTACTCGTCCGGCTTGATCTTTCGATCAACCGACTCTGAACCAGGCGACACCACTTCCGCGATGAGCAGCACGTGCTCAGGTCGCTTAGGAGCGACATCAATGGAATCGGACCGATAGACAATTAGGTCCGGACGCCGGTTGAGCAGCGGAATGTCACGAAGGCGCACATCGAAGTGCGTGTCCGCCAACCATGCACCGCCAGACGCGGCCTCGAGCGCCACCGATACGAGCTTCGCGACGCGATTGTGTCGCGCTGACGGGCTCGGTCTCATCACGACCATCCCATCCATGATTTCGATGTCCCGACAGCGCTCTTCCGACCACGAATCGTAATCCTCGGCCGTGACCTGCTCGTGCATCACAGGAGCGTCGTCGCCTCGATCGTCATGGTCACCTCTCTCGCCGGATCGACGGAAATCATCGTACCGGTCGCCGCTCGGCAACGCCGGACGCGAGCAATGCCTCGGCGACGGCTAGATCGAACGGCCGGGTGATCTTGAACGCAAGATCGTCGCCGGGCACCGTATCCACCTGTACCCCCGCTTGTTCGGCCAGGCCTGCGTCGTCGGTGTGGTCGTCGGCGGCGCTGGCGTGCGCGGCGGCCAGCGTCGCCCGCCGAAAGCCCTGCGGCGTCTGCACGGCGCGCAACACCGATCGGTCGACCGTCGCAACCACCTCGCCGTCGAAGCCGACGCGCTTGATGGTGTCAGCGACCGGGAGCGCCGGGACCACGGCCGAAGACCCGGCGCGCAGCTTGGCCGCGACCGACTCGATCAACGACGCCGGCGCCAGCGCGCGGGCGGCGTCATGCACCAGAACAAGATCAAATTCCGCCGGTACGGCCGCGAGCGCGCTCGCCACCGACGCCTGCCGCGTCGAACCGCCCGGCACGACCCGGATTGGGCAACCGATCGTTTCGAGCAGCGCCGCAACCGCGTCGACATCGGGGGCTGGAGCAGCCACGACGATCAGCCCGACGCACGCCGCCGCCGCGACGCCTCGAACGGCGTGCAGCAGGAGTGGCTCCCCGGCCAGCAGCCGCAGCGCCTTCGGGCCGCCGGGCCCCATCCGGACGCCCATACCAGCGGCCGGAACGAGGATCGCGACGTCACCGCGCGCATCGGTTTGCGCGGTCACGTCGCGATCCTCGGTGAGGGATGTGGATCTCGGCCTGGTCAGGCCTGGGTAAGAACCTTGTCGAGAAGCATCTCGGCCTCGTCCTTGGTGCTCTTCTCGGCGAGCGCCACTTCGCCGACGAGGATGTCGCGCGCCTTGGCCAGCATGCGCTTCTCGCCAGCCGACAGGCCACGCTCACGCTCACGGCGCCACAGATCGCGAACGACCTCGGCGACCTTAAGCGGGTTGCCCGACGCGAGCTTCTCCAGGTTTGCCTTGTAACGCCGCGACCAGTTGGTCGGCTCCTCGGTGTGTGGTGCGCGCAGCACGTCGAAAACCTTGCTGAGGCCCTCTTCGTTGACAACGTCACGGACACCGACGATCTCGGCATTCTCGGCAGGTACACGCACCGTAAGGTCGCCCTGAGCCACGCGCAGGACGAGATACTGCTTTTCCTCGCCCTTGATGACCCGGGTCTCGATCGCCTCGATGAGTGCGGCCCCGTGGTGGGGGTAAACAACGGTCTCGCCGACACTGAAAACCATAGGTTCGAAGCCCCTTTCGCTGTGTCCAGGGTAACACGTCGGCGGTCCTGGCTCCCACTTGAGAGGGTGCCGTTAGTGCTGCTCACGACATGTCCGATGACACTGGGCCGGGCTTGACAACGGGTCCAGCTCATGCATGTCCGCCGATGACAATCGAGGGCTGGCCTGCACAGATGAGTTTTGACGGATATATACGATCGGTAGCTTACGCCCGATAAATGGCGGCGCCGCGGCGGCCGATGCCCTTCGTCACACAGCGTGCGGAGGCCGTCCAGCGGGCCCACCGCAGACGCCTTGTCGCGGTCGGCGGAATGCCTGAACGATCATCGATATGGGCATGAAGATGGGGGTG
>DASQPR010000480.1:0-3794 GCA_035643815.1 Micromonosporaceae bacterium
CAAGCACGGATTCGCGCCTCGCGGCGTCGCAACGCTTCGGCGGTATTTATGGCGCCTCGCGGCGTCGCTACGCTTCGGCGCACCACTACATCATGGACGGCAGGGATCGACATGCGTGACGTCGTCGAGATCGGGCTCGGCAAGAGCGCCCAGCGTGGCTACCACCTGGACGAGATCGCGATAGTCCCGAGTCGCCGAACCCGCGACGTCGACGACGTCTCCACGGCCTGGCAGCTCGATGCGTACCCGTTCAAGATCCCTTGTGTCGCACATCCGTCCGACGCGACGATGAGCCCGGCCACGGCGGTGACCCTGGGCCAGCTCGGCGGCCTGGGCGTGCTCAACGTCGAGGGACTGTGGACGCGCTACGAAGATCCGACCAAAGTGCTCGAAGAGTTGGCCGGGCTGGACGAGGATGCGCACGCCACCCGCCGACTCCAGGAGGCCTACGCCGAGCCGATCCGGCCCGAACTCATCGCCGAACGCGTACGCGTGATGCGCGAGGGCGGCGGGACCGTCGCCGTACGGGTCAGCCCGCAGCACACGCTGTCACTGGCACCGGTCATCCTCGACGCCGGCGTCGACATCCTTGTCATCCAGGGCACGCTCGTCTCGGCCGAGCACGTCTCGACCGTCGACGAACCGTTGAACCTCAAGGAATTCATCGCCGACCTCGACCTGCCGTGCGTCGTCGGCGGCTGCACGAATTATCAGACTGCTCTGCACCTGATGCGCACCGGCGCGGCCGGCGTCATCATCGGCGTCGGCGCGGACGAGTGGTCGACGACCGACCGCGTGCTCGGCATTCGGGTGCCGATGGCCAGTGCGATCGCCGACGCGGCCGCGGCCCGGCGCGACTACCTCGACGAGACCGGCGGTCGCTATGTGCACCTCATCGCGGACGGCCATTTGCGGACGTCGGGAGACATCGCGAAAGCGCTCGGCTGCGGCGCGGACGCGGTGATGCTGGGCGAACCGCTGTCGGTCTGCTCCGAGGCGCCGGCCGGCGGCGCGTGGTGGCACAGCGCCGCGAGCCACCCGAATCTGCCGCGCGGCGCGTTCGCGGTCGCCGACGGCGGCGAGCCGTTGGGGTCGATGGAACGCCTCCTGTTCGGCCCGTCGGACGATCCCGAGGGCAGCCTGAATCTGTTCGGCGGCCTACGTCGAGCCATGGCGAAGTGCGGCTACCGCGACCTCAAGGAGTTCCAGAAGGTCGGCCTGGTGCTCGACAAGTAGGCCGCCAGGCCCAGGCGGGGTCGTAGACGAAAATCTCGGTGGCCATGGCGTCAGACGTCAAGCATCGCCCGCAGCTCGGCCGCGTTGCGCTGGGCGAAGTCGTCGCGGCAGTTGTTCATCAACACGTGCACCTTCGCCGCCTCGCGCGACAGCCGCTCGAGCTTGGGCACCCAGCCCTTGAGCTCGGACTTCGAATACTCATAGCCGAACTTCTCGTAGATGTTCCGGCTCGTCCACTTGTCACTGTGGCCGTGGAAACGCATCACGGCCAGATCACTCGTCGCCGTCACCACCGGTGGGATGGACGACTTGTGGCCCTGCGGCATGTCGACGCAGACGAACGGCAGGTGGTGGCGTTTGAGGAACTCGAGGGTCTCGGACTGGTTGTCGCCGGTGAACCAACTTGCGTTGCGCAACTCGATGACCGCGCGCAGTGGCGAACAGCGTTTGGCCACCTCGACGAGGTAGTCCTTGTTGTCCCGGCGAATGCCGAACCACGGTGGGAACTGGAACAGGATCGCGCCGAGCTTGCCCGCCTCGACGAGCGGATCGAGGGCGGACAGGAATCGGGTCCAGACATCCTCGTACGCCTGCGGGGTCAGGTCATCCGGGTAGACATTCGCCTTGTCGGTCTCCGGCCGCAGATCCTTATAGAGCGCGCTCGGCTTGGTCGGATGCCCGGTCAACATGCTGAATGCCTTGATGTTGAACGTAAATCCCTCCGGCGTCCGCTCGGCCCACCGGGCAGCGGTCGCCTCGGCCGGCGGCGAATAATACGTCGAGTCGACCTCCACAAGCGGAAACTGCTTGGCGTAATAGGCGAGCCGCTTCTCGGGGGTGTCCGCCGTCGCCGGATACCACCCGGACTCGAGCAGCGTCTTATCGGTCCACGAGGCTGTGCCGACGAGGATGTCGCCCATGCCACCATTGTCCCCCGACCACCGACAAGATCAAACGCTTGACTACGCTGTGCAGATGACCCAGCCGCGCCCGGTTCTCGTCATCGACTTCGGCGCCCAGTACGCCCAACTCATCGCTCGCCGCGTTCGCGAAGCCCGGGTCTACTCCGAGGTCGTCCCGCACAACATGCCGGTGTCGGAGATGCTGGCGAAGGACCCGGCCGCGATCATCCTTTCCGGCGGCCCGTCCAGCGTGTACGAGCTCGGCGCGCCCAGCGTGGACCCGTCGATCTACGACCTCGACGTGCCGATCTTCGGCATTTGCTATGGCTTCCAGCTCATGGCGCAGGCACTCGGCGGGACGGTCATGAAGACCGGCCTGCGCGAGTTCGGTAGCACTCCGCTCGCGGTGACCCGGTCGTGCACGCTCTTCGACCGGCTCCCGGAGACGCAGGACGTGTGGATGAGCCATGGCGACTCGGTCAGCGCGGCACCGGCCGGCTACACGGTTATCGCGTCATCGGCCGGTGCGCCGGTGGCTGGTTTCGAGCACCTGGTGTCCCGCCGCGCCGGCGTCCAGTTCCACCCCGAGGTCGGGCATACGCGGCACGGCCAGGCCGTACTCGAACATTTCCTGTACGACGTGGCGGGCATCGAGCCGACGTGGACGCCGGAGTCGATCGTCGAGCAGCAGGTTGCCGCGATCCGCGCGCAGGTCGGCGACAAAGAGGTCATCTGCGGGCTGTCCGGCGGCGTCGACTCGGCGGTGGCCGCCGCGCTCGTCCACCGCGCCGTCGGCGATCAACTGACCTGTGTGTTCGTCGACCATGGGCTGCTGCGGGCCGGGGAGGCCGAACAGGTCGAGAAGGATTACGTCGCCGCGACCGGCATCAAGCTCAAGGTCGTCGACGCGTCGGACCGCTTCCTGCAGGCCCTGGCCGGCGTGTCCGATCCGGAGCAGAAGCGGAAGATCATCGGGCGTGAGTTCATCCGGGTCTTCGAACAGGCGGCCCGGGACGTCGCGGCTCACGGTGACGTCGAGTTCCTCGTACAAGGGACGCTCTATCCGGATGTCGTCGAGTCCGGCGGCGGCGCCGGCACAGCGAACATCAAATCCCACCACAACGTCGGCGGTTTGCCCGAAGATCTCGCCTTCGACCTGGTCGAACCGTTGCGCACGCTGTTCAAGGACGAGGTGCGGGCGATCGGTGCCGAGCTGGGGCTACCCGAGGCGATGGTCTGGCGGCATCCGTTCCCCGGCCCCGGTCTCGCGATCCGGATCATCGGCGCGGTCACTCGGGATCGTCTCGACATCTTGCGGTTCGCCGACCGGATCGCCCGCGACGAGCTGACGGCGGCCGGACTCGACCGCGATGTCTGGCAGTTCCCGGTCGTGCTGCTGGCCGACGTACGCAGTGTCGGGGTCCAGGGCGACGGTCGCTCGTACGGGCATCCGGTCGTCCTCCGGCCGGTCTCCAGCGAGGACGCGATGACCGCGGACTGGTCGCGGCTGCCCTTCGACGTGATCGCTCGGATCTCGACGCGGATCACGAACGAGGTGCCCGAGGTCAACCGCGTGGTGCTCGACGTGACCAGCAAGCCGCCGGGAACGATCGAGTGGGAGTGAGCACCCGCAACTTCACGGAAGTTGCCCGTTCC
>DASQPR010000481.1:0-2838 GCA_035643815.1 Micromonosporaceae bacterium
CACCTCCAGGTAGCCGACCTCAAGGGCGACGTGGTGCCGGGCAACACGGTGCAACTCACGTTCAACGTGACCAAGCAGGACGGGACACCGCTGCAGTCAACGCAGATCGTGGCACCCGTGTCGCCACCGTCGGCACCCGCACCGCGAGTGACCGACTCCGGCTTCCCGCCGAGCCCGAGCGCCACGTCCTGACATCAGCGTCGAAGAGACCTGCGCGGCCACGCCGTCGCGAAGGTCTCTTTCGTCGTACGTCTCGGATACCGTGCGCGGGTGACTGAGACGACGGGTCGACCCGATCTGCAACACACGCGCGCGGCCCGATCGTCGACGCCGGCCCGATCGTCGGCACAGGCGCGGGCGGCGAAGCCGGCTCGCGTTGCGTACGAGTGCGACGTGTGCGGACACCGGCCCCCCAAGTGGCTCGGACGGTGCCCGGACTGCGGCGAGTGGGGCTCCATCATCGACTCGACCGGCGGTGCATCCTTGCCGGCCGCACTGCGGACGGTCTCGGCCCGCACACCGCTGGAGCCGGCGCGACCCATCGCGACTATCAGCATCGAGCCGGCGCGCGCCAAACCGACTGGCGTCCCCGAGCTCGACCGGGTGCTCGGCGGCGGCATCGTCCCCGGTGCCGTCGTCCTGCTGGCCGGCGAGCCCGGCGTCGGGAAGTCGACCCTACTTCTCGACGTGGCACAGCAGTGGGCGGTGGCTGGCGATTCGCCGAGCCTCGTCATCTCCGGCGAGGAGTCGACCAGCCAGGTGCGCCTGCGGGCCGAGCGGCTCGGCGCGCTCCACGAGCGCCTCTACCTCGCGGCCGAGACGGATCTCGAAGCGGTGCTCGGGCACATCGACGCGGTCAAGCCCGGGCTGCTTGTCATCGATTCGGTGCAGACCGTCTCGGCGCCGGGCACCGAGGGCGTCGCCGGAGGTGTCACCCAGGTCCGGGCCGTCACGGCGGCGCTCGTCGCCGTGGCCAAGGAGCGCGGGATGGCGACGGTGCTCGTGGGCCATGTGACGAAGGACGGGAACGTTGCCGGGCCACGGGTGCTTGAGCACCTGGTCGACGTCGTGCTGCAGTTCGAGGGCGACAAGCATTCGTCGCTCCGGATGGTGCGCGGTCTGAAGAACCGGTTCGGCGCGGCGGACGAGGTCGGGTGCTTCGAGATGCACGAGGGGGGCATCTCAAGCCTGCCCGACCCGTCCGGCCTGTTCATCACGCGATACGCGGCGCCGGTCGCCGGCACGTGCGTCACGGTCGCCATGGAAGGTCGCCGCGCCCTCGTGACCGAGGTGCAGGCGCTGCTCGGTGCCACGGTGGCCGGTTCGCCAAGGCGTACCGTCAGCGGGTTGGACGGCTCCCGTCTGGCGATGGTGCTCGCCGTGTTGCAGCGGCGCACCGAGGCGCGCTTGCACGACCGAGAGGTGTTCGCCGCGACGGTCGGCGGGATCCGCGTCGTCGAGCCCGCCGCCGACCTCGGCGTCGCCTTGGCCATCGCATCCGCCGCACATGACCTGCCGCTCGCGGCCGATCTAGTGGGGATCGGCGAGGTCGGACTGACCGGCGAGATCCGGCGGGTCGGCGCCGTCTCACGCCGCCTCGCCGAGGCCGCTCGACTTGGCTATCGCCTGGCACTGGTCCCACCCGGATGCGGGCCTGCGGCCGGCCATTCTCCGCCGTCCATGCGTGTGCTCGAAGTCGCGGATCTCGGGTCGGCGGTGCGTTATGCGGCCAGTGCGTCGGCCTAATGTGCACGGCCGTTGGAGCGTCGGCCGGGCACCGCACCTGCGGCGACGATGTGATCCGGCGGTCGCGGTAAGCAACGACGGCTGTGCGCATTGTTGCACTGCCCACGTCCAACGAGCCAAACCGGATTCGCGCGAATTGGCTCAGCGGAATATTGTGCTCACTCTGTGCTGATATGAAGGCGACTGTGATCGATGCGGCGAGCGTCGCATCAGTAGACTGGACGGGTGCCGATGGACCGGGAGGCTTCCAGGCCGGGAGCAGCGGACTCGCTGCGCCCGATTTTGGCGTTGATGGCGCCCGGCACGTCATTGCGCGATGGCTTGGAGCGCATTCTCCGCGGCCGGACCGGCGCGCTGATCGTGCTGGGTTACGACCAGATCGTCGAGTCGATCTGCACCGGCGGATTCTCCTTGGACGTCGAGTTCTCCTCCACCCGGCTGCGCGAATTGTGCAAGATGGACGGTGCCGTGGTGATGTCCAGTGACGGCACGCGCATCGTCCGGGCCGCCGTACACCTGATGCCCGATCCGACGATCCCGTCCGACGAGTCGGGCACTCGCCATCGCACGGCGGAGCGGGTCGCGAAACAGACCGGATTCCCTGTCATCTCGGTGTCCCAGTCGATGCGGATCATCGGGCTCTACGCGGGCGGCCAGCGCCACGTGCTCGACGACTCCGGCGCGATCCTGTCCCGGGCCAACCAGGCGCTCGCCACCCTCGAGCGTTACAAGTTGCGGCTGGACGAGGTCTCCGGAGCGCTGTCGGCCTTGGAGATCGAGGATCTCGTCACGGTCCGGGATGCGATCGCCGTCGTACAACGTCTCGAGATGGTGCGACGTATCGCCGATGAGATCGCCGGCTACGTTGTCGAGCTCGGCACCGACGGTCGCCTGCTCGCGCTCCAACTCGAAGAGCTTATGGTAGGCGTCGATGCGGATCGGGCTCTCGTCATCCGCGACTACCTGCCGAGTGGTCGCAAGGCGCGAACGTTTGACGAAGCCGTGTTCGAGCTCGATCTGCTGTCCGCGACCGATCTGATCGACCTCGTACTGGTCGGGAAGGCCATGGGATACCCGGGCTCCTCCGACGCG
>DASQPR010000482.1:0-3515 GCA_035643815.1 Micromonosporaceae bacterium
CTCACCACTGGTGCGAATGACCAGGTCGGGATCGGGCCGCCCGGCGGTGTAGAGATGTTCAGCGATATCGTCTGTCGTCAGGTTCATGGCCACGTCGACCAGCGACTGCCCCTCGGCGGCGCGTTCGAGCATCAGATCGCGCAACGCGTCGGTGACCTCCTGCCGCCCGCCGTAGCCAATCGCCAGCGTGACCGTGGCGCCCGTCGTAGCGTGGCTGGTGCCATCGACGGCCGACTTCAGGGCTCGCGCTGTGGCGTCGGGAAGCAAGTCGAGCGTGCCGGCCACGTGGACCTGCCAGCGGGCGTCGGGACGAGCGAGCTTGTCGGCGATCACATGTTCAATCAGGTCCATGAGGAACGCGACCTCGTCGCTGTCGCGCTGCTGCAGGTTCTCCGTCGAGCAGATGAAAACGGTGACGTGCTTGATCCCCACCGCTTCGCACCACGACAAGGCGTCCTCGACGTGCTCGGCGCCGTAGCGGTGACCGATGCTGGGATTGACCAGCCCCATCTGCCGTGCCCACCGACGGTTTCCGTCGATGATGAGTCCGACGTGTTGGGGGCGCGGAGCGCTGAGGACTTGCCGGCGCAGACGGCGCGTGTAAAGCGCGTACAACGGTTGGGTAAGGCGCATGCCGCTCCTTCCCTCGACGCTTTCGTCAGACCGCAGTTCGCTCGCTTCCGGCGTGACGCTCAAGAGCATAGTACAGATTGTGTAGTACGTGGACCGTACTACGAAACCGTAAGCAGTGCCGTCAACGGCGCGACGGCCGGGCGGAGGTCGGTGGCTGGCCTGGCCGAGCCCGCAAGCGCAGCGGTCGGGCACCGTTGACCGCGAACCCGACCCCGAGCGCGACGATGAACGCCGCGATCGCGACACCACCGGCGATTCCCGCGAATTCGGCCGGAGTGTGCACACCACCAGCATGGCCCACCAGATGCCAGAGGTTGTCGCGGAACCCGGTGGCAACCGGCAGGGCGACGCCGCCGGCGGCGGCAGCAGCCACCAATATCTGGCGCCGCGCGCTTGGACAAGATGCCCGGAGCACGTCGCTGACCACGCCGAGGGCGCGGTTGCACACGACGGCCGCCGCGAACAATCCACCGGCACCGACCATCGCAGATGTGAGAAACAGCAATGGGCTGGTCCAGCCCTCGATGACGCCTTGCTCCACGGCAATCGCGGCGCCAGCGAATGCCGCGGCCAGCACGGTGATCACAACCACGTGCCGGCGGACGAGCGAGATTGCGTGATCGAGTCGAGGGCGATCGACGTGCCGACCGGCCACGAGGTCCGCGAGGCGACCGAGGTCGGCCAACCAGTCGCCTGACTCGGTACTCACACCGGCAGGCACTCGCCGCGCCGCACGTACGGCGGTCGCGATGCCGGCGACCGCCAATGCCGCCAGCGGAGCCAAAGAGGCGATAAGCCACGGCGTGCCGGAAGTCCACAATGGATGATCGGCACGCCGCAGTGACGCGATCGCGTCGACGAGAGCGGTGGCAGCGACCAACGTCATGGACACCAGGCTTGCCCGCGTGAGCTGCCGCAGCCGGAATGTCGGCTGTGTCGTTCCCGCGAACAGCAACACCGCCCGGACGGCCAGCAGGGCCGTCAACAGCGGCACGAGCAACTCGGTGAACGAAACCACGGCGTCGTACGGGTCGTCCTGCCACGGGCTGCCGGCCCGCACACTCTTTAGCTGCGTGGTAACGAGCGCGAACAGCGTGAACGCTCCGGTCGTCACCACACAAACGCCGGCGGCAACCCGCGCGGCCCGTACCGACGGGTGGCCGATCGGGACGCTGGCTGGAGCCGTTGCCGCCACGCCATGCGCGGCCGATTCCGTCACGCTGCGATAGTACATGCCGCGTAGTATTTGTGACGTAGTACTTGAGGTGTAGTAGCCTGTCGCCTGGTCCCGAAGGAGGTCGCGGTGCAGACAACGGACGCGCAGACACTCGTGCTGTGCGCTTTGGCCGATGGTCCCCAGCATGGCTACGCGATCAATGTGGCGATCGAACAACTCACCGGGCGGCGCCTGGGAGTCGGCAGTCTCTACGGTGCGTTAGCCCGCCTCGAGGCGAAGGGTCTCGTCGAAGGGCTGAGCGAGCAGGGCCGCCAGCACCCGGTCCAGCTCACCGCGGCCGGACGCGAAGTGCTCGAACACGAGCTGCGATCGATGGCGCACATCGCGCAGGCCGGGCTGCGAAACCTCGGAGTCGGCCTGACATGAGCATCGTCGATCGCTTGGTCCGGCTCTACCCGCAGCCGTTTCAAGCCCAGTGGGGCGCCGACATCCGTGCCTCGACGGTACGAATCCACGACGTACCGGGCCTGGCGCTCGGAATCGCGGACATGTGGCTGCATCCGGCCGTCTGGCCCGCCGACACGCGACAACGGCGGCTCAACCGTGTGTGCGTGACCGCGGTCGCGCTCGCGATGGCTAGCTGGTTGTTGTCTCATCTGCTGGTCGAGACCGACGGTCACCTGACCGCCGACGCCACGCGCGAGGCAGGGCTCGCCACCAGCGCCGTCGGCATCGCCATCGGCGCCGTCTTAGTCGCACCATGGCCGCGAGTCGACGCAGCGATGGTGCGTTGGCTCGCCGCCGAGTCGGTCAAACGGCTGACGATCCCGGCCGCGGTCGGGGCCGGCGCGGTGCTGTTCGCGCACACGGCAGCTCCATCGGCCCCGGTGGCATTACGCCTGGTCATTCTCGTGTGTTGGTATCTGGCCATTGCGAGCGCCCTGTTCCAGACGTGCCGAATCCTCGCGACTATGGATCCGACCCGATCGCGGCTTCCGTCGACGACGCGGATACATGCCGGCATGGCGCTGTTGACCACCGCGACCGCCGCAACCGCGGCCGTGGTGCTGTCGTTCGCCGCGACCACCCGGACCGAGGTGGCACTACCGGCCGCGGCCGGTGTTGCGCTTGCCGCCCTCACCCTCATGTCCGTCAGCACGACCCGAGACCTCACTATGGTCACCTCCGGCGAGCTGCCGGCCACGCGCACATGAGCGGCCACGCAGACGTTGTGCGCAGGACGGTGTTCTCGTGACCGACGGACCCAAGATCACCGTGGTTGTGCCGACGTACAACGAGCGCGACAACCTGCCGACGCTGGTGGACTTTCTGGCCGGGCTCGATCTGCCGAACCTGCACCTCCTCGTGGTCGACGACGACTCGCCCGACGGGACTGGCGAGATCGCCGACAAGCTCGCGACCATCGAGCAGATCCCGATGACGGTGCTACATCGTTCGACGAAGGACGGGTTGGGACGCGCGTACGTCGCGGGAATCGGCCGCGCCCTGACCGACGCGGCCGACATCGTCGTCCAGATGGACGCCGATCTCTCGCATCCGTGCACCGCGCTTCCGCACATGGTGGACATCCTCGATCGGCACCAGGCCGCCGTCGTCATCGGCTCTCGATACGTCGACGGCGGCGAGGTCGCCGGTGACTGGCCGATGCGGCGGCGGCTGCTTTCGGCGTGGGCGAACCGCTACG
>DASQPR010000483.1:0-3486 GCA_035643815.1 Micromonosporaceae bacterium
CATGAACGCGGTCGAGCACAACGAACCGTTCGACCTGCGCGCTCGGCTCGACGGCTCAACGATCGAGACGGTCAAGGCACGGGAATTGTTCGGCAAGATCGCGCAGGCGGCGTGGGAGTGTGCCGACCCGGGCCTGCAGTACGACGACACGATCAACCACTGGCACACCTGCCCGGAGACCGGCCGCATCACCGCGTCCAACCCGTGCAGCGAGTACCTGCACCTGGACAACTCGTCGTGCAACCTGGCGTCGCTGAATCTCATGAAGTTCCTGCGCGGTGACGGCTCATTCGACACACAGCTGTTCGTCAAGTCGGTCGAGTTCATCATCACCGCGATGGACATCTCGATCTGCTTCGCCGACTTCCCGACCGAGAAGATCGGTGCGACCACGCGGGCGTACAGGCAGCTCGGCATCGGCTACGCCAACCTCGGCGCACTGCTCATGGCGAGCGGTCTGCCGTACGACTCGGAGGGTGGCCGGAGCGTCGCGGCGTCCATCACGTCGCTGATGACGGGCACCGCCTACCGCCGGTCGGCCGAGTTGGCCGGTGTCGTCGGCCCGTACGAGGGGTATGCCCGCAACGCCGAGGCGCACAAGCGCGTGATGCATCAGCACGCCGAGGCGAACGCCGCGATCGACGTGTACGGCGATGTCGCCGTCGACGTCCAGGCCGAGGCGACCAAGCAATGGGCACTCGGGAACAAGATCGGCGAGAAGGCCGGCTGGCGCAACTCGCAGGCGAGCGTGCTCGCGCCGACCGGCACGATCGGGCTGATGATGGACTGCGACACCACCGGCGTCGAGCCGGACCTGGCGCTGGTCAAGTTCAAGAAGCTGGTCGGCGGCGGCTCGATGCAGATCGTCAACCAGACCGTGCCGAAGGCGCTGCGCAGCCTGGGATACCAGGAGGAGCAGGTCGAGGCGATCGTCGAGTACATCGGCGAGCACGGTCACGTCGTCGACGCGCCCGGTCTTCGCACCGAGCACTACGCGGTGTTCGACTGCGCGATGGGCGAGCGCTCGATCGCACCGATGGGGCACGTACGGATGATGGCGGCAGCACAGCCGTTCATCTCCGGTGCGATCTCGAAGACGGTGAACATGCCGGAGTCGGCGACGGTCGAAGAGATCGAGGAGATCTACTTCGAGGCGTGGCGGCTCGGCATCAAGGCGCTCGCGATCTACCGAGATAACTGCAAGGTCGGCCAGCCACTGTCGAACGCGAAGCCGAAGGCCGAGGCGGCACCGATTGCGGCCGTCGCAGCGCCGGAGCCGCGGGTCGAGAAGGTCGTCGAATACCGGGCGACCCGCAAGCGTCTGCCGAAGAAGCGCTCGTCGGAGACGGTGTCGTTCTCGGTCGGCGGCGCCGAGGGTTACCTCACCGCGTCGTCCTACCCGGATGACGGTCTCGGCGAGGTGTTCCTGAAGATGTCGAAGCAGGGCTCGACGCTCGCCGGCGTGATGGACGCGTTTTCGGTCGCCATCTCGATCGGCCTGCAGTACGGAGTGCCGCTGGAGACGTACGTCTCGAAGTTCACGAACATGCGATTCGAGCCGGCCGGCATGACCGACGACCCCGATATCCGCATGGCCGCGTCGGTCATGGACTACATCTTCCGGCGGCTCGCGTTGGACTTCCTGCCCTACGACCAGCGCAGCGAACTCGGCATCTTCACCGCGGCCGAACGTGCGGCGCAGCTGCGGGCCGAAGCCGCCGCGGCCGAGGCGTCGGCGTCGCCGGCACCGGTCGAGGAGCACGTGGACTTCGCCGCGCTGGCGTCGTCGGCGCCGATCGAGGCCGCTCCGGTCGAGCCGACGAAGGCGGCGTCGGAGGCCCGGGCGGAGGCACCGAGCACGGCGACGGCACCGGCGGACAACGCCAAGCCGACCGCCCGTGCCGGTTCGTCGATGGAGTTGCTGGAACTGGTGCAGGGCAAGGGCGCCGACGCTCCACTGTGCTTCACGTGCGGCACGAAGATGCGACCGGCAGGCAGCTGCTACGTATGCGAAGGCTGCGGCTCGACCAGCGGCTGCAGCTGATTCGGGGCGATCGGGAACACGCCCGATCGCCACCCGCCCAATCGCCACAGCGAAGTCCAGGAAGCGGAGTCGGCACCGGCCGGCTCCGCTTTCTGACGTGTATCAAACGTCGCACGGATCTTCCTCGGGCGGACATTCAACCGCCGTCTCCGACGGGCTGTGGTTCGGACCGGTCGTCTTCCGGTGTGGCCCGCTCGACCGACTTACCATGGGTCGGCAGGTGGCGGTCCTTCTCGAATCGTTCGGCCAGAATCTCCGGCTCGTCCAGCGGTTACCTTCCTCGGTCGCGGTACGTCATAGCAGTGACGAGCTGAATCGAGATGTAACAAGACCTTTTTGGAGGAGATCAACCATGTCGGAGCGGACGAAGATCGCGGTTGCCGGGGCGTCCGGGCGGGTCGGACGCCACGTCGTCGACGTACTCACCGCCAGGGGACATGACGTCGTATCGATGTCCCGGTCGAACGGCGTCGACGTCATCACCGGCGAGGGTCTGGCTGAGGCCCTGGCCGGTGTGCAGACGATCATCGACGCGGCCACCGGTCCATCGCCGGACAAGGACGAGGCGACCCGGTTCTTCACGACGGCGGCAGAAAATCTGCATCGGGTCGGACAGCCGGCCGGTGTGCAACGGTTGGTCGTGGTGTCGATCATCGGGATCGATCGCCTCACCCCGGGGTACGGCTATAACGCAGCGAAGCTCGCCCACGAGCGGGCCGCGTTGTCCGGTCCGATCCCGGCCCGGATTTTGCGGGCGGCGCAATTCCATGAGTTTGTCGGGCAGCTCATGGAGTGGGGCACCCGAGGCGAGGTCGTCTACGTTCCGCGGATGCGGACGCAGTTAGTCGCCGCCCGTACCGTCGCGGAAGCACTCGCCGACATGGCTACCGCCCCAGAATGGTCGGGCGAGTCCGATGGTGGGTCCGTGCCGGAGATCGCGGGGCCACGCGCGGAGACCTTGGCCGACATGGCCGTACTGCTCGCCGACCGCCGTCACGATGCGGTGAAGATCGAAGCAGTGGACGATCCGACGAACCCGGACAACGAGCTGATCGCCACCGGCGGGCTCCTGCCCGGGCCGCACGCCACCCTAGCCGGCCCGACGTTCGAGGAGTGGCTCGCACGCACCCCGTGAGCGTGCCGACACCAAGGTTCCGCGCGGGCCGTTCGGCCGGCGGAGCGGCTCACGTTCAGGCCGGGTCGTATACGAGGTCGACGCTGTCGTCGCCGCTGGCCAAGTGCAAGATCAGGTGCCAGCACCCTGCGCGCGGAACGTCCACATGCGACGGCCCGATCGGCACATCGCCGAGCTCGACGCGTTCGGTGGAGCCGACGAGTTCGGCGTCGATCGTCATCGGGCCGACAGCCGGAGCACGGGCTACCCACAGGATCTTGTTCTGACCTTTTGTGGAACCGGGCGTTCCCACATGCAGAGGATCGTC
>DASQPR010000484.1:0-2122 GCA_035643815.1 Micromonosporaceae bacterium
AGCCCGGCGTCGGGGAGGGCGGCCGGGGCGCCATGATGCGCGTCGCCGCCGGGCCCGATCGGACGAGTGGGCGAGGCGAACCGGTCGGCCGCTTGCGGCCGTCGTGGGCGGGGCTTGACGGCCGGTCGAACCGAGGTGGCCGGTTCGGCGAACCCGAGCGGCAGTGTCGCGGTCAGGCCGGTGCGCTGCTCGCCGTCGAGGTGGGTTACGGAGCCCGGACAGGACGCCATCACGGATGCCACGGCACCGGCGAGCGCGGCGGGAGTAGCCGCACCGAGCCGGAGCAGCAGACGATCCTCTGCGACCGCCAACGCGGCGACCGCCGCCGGACCGCGCAGCAGCCGGCCAAGAAGATCGGCGGAGAGGCGGTCGGCGGTGTTGCCGATCCGTACGGTCACCTGGAGTGCGTCGCCGATGCGCAGGTGATCCCAGCGTTCGTCGACCTCGACCGCACCGCTGTCGGGACGGCCGTCAACCGCCCACGCGATCGCGGCAGGCGCCGTGGCCGCCGAGAGCGGGCGGCCGGTCACGCCGGCGCGCGCGAGTCGTCGAACCACGCCACGAACCGCACTGGACAATGCCTGGCGCAATTGCGTGTCGGTCCACGCGATCCCGTCACCACCCACCCGTACGGCGACGAACAGGCGCTGGAAGTGAGCGCGTCGGACGATGAGCACTTGCGTCGACGCGGCCGGTTCGTCGGCGGTCGGTGAGCCAACGAGATCGGTCGGCAGCGGGACGATCACGCCACCGCTCGCGAGTAACGCGTCCGGATCGCCGATCTCGATCACCGCGGCTAGTCCGTGGCCATCGGCGATGGCGCCGACCTGTACGCCGGAAACCTCCACCGACATCACGGTCGCGTCCGGCGCGACAAGCGGGAAGAGCCCGGCCGGACCGTACGCGTGCCGCCCCCGGGCGGCGTACCGCAGGGCCGTCCCGAGCCACGACACGAGTGCGCGACCTCGCCACTGCGGCAGACCCAGCGCGGCCAATACGATGCCGACCGCGCCAAGTGCCAACGCACCCGGAGCCGTGGCGGCCAGCAGAAGCGCGGCCGCGGCGACCAGGCAGATGATGCGCTGTCGCATGTGGAGTGCGCCGCGGGCCGGGTCCGGGTTGATCGCCGCCATCGCGTCCCTTCATCGACCGGTGGGCATCCGCGCGGGTGCTGCGGGATCGGTGCAGGCGCTATCGTATGGCACGGCATTGGCCGTCGTCAGTGCCTTGGGTCGGCATTGCGGCGAGGGGATACGCGGGACGGCATGGCCTCCAGGTCCGAGGAGTTGCGCGCACACCGCTTCGCGATGCGCCGGCTGTTGGGCGCTGTGGTCAGCCAGCGCTCGGACGCGGCCGTGCCGCAGATGCGTCGCTCGGCCGGCGCGATCGGCGCCGGCGTAGCGATCGCAGTGCTCTCCCTTGGCATCGTCGCCGCAATCGGCGTGATCTCGCCGAAGGCGCCGGACTGGCGACGCAGCGACGCCGTGATCGTCGAGAAGGAAACCGGCGCGCGCTTTGTCTATCTCGATGGCGTGCTGCATCCGGTGCTGAACTACACGTCGGCCCGGCTCATCGTCGGCGGCGGTGCGACCACTGTTTCGGTCTCGCATGCGGATCTCGCGGCCGCAAAACGCGGCACTCCACTCGGCATTCCGGGCGCGCCGGACTCACTGCCGGCGGCGACGGATCTCTTCGCGGGTGGCTGGTCGGTGTGTACGGACGCCGACGCGACGAGCGCCGCGCTGATCGCCGGCGGGGCTCGGGGTGGGCGCAACCTCGGCGCCGAGGCGGTCTACGGCCAGACCTCCAACGGGGACCAGTACCTCATCTGGCACAACCGCAGGTATCTGATCGCCGACCCGCGGGTGGTCGTGCCGGTGCCGCTGAAAGGGGCCGGATCGCCCCGATCGCTGCCCGATGTCGTCATCAACGCGCTGCCACCCGGCTCCGACTTGAAAGCCATCCCGATCGACCGCGGCCAGCCATCCTCGGTCGGCAATCTGACCACTGGCGCCGTCGTGTACACCGGAGACGGAGATCAGCGCGTTTACGGTCTCGTACGGCCGACCGACATCGCGATCATCACGCCGCTGCAGAAGGACATCCTCGGCGATGAGGGCAC
>DASQPR010000485.1:0-3764 GCA_035643815.1 Micromonosporaceae bacterium
CCCGGGCGCACCTGGATTGTCACGCTCTCGCCCAGCGGCGTACGCGATGCCGTACAGCTGCTCGATGGCCCGTCGGCCGACGTGTGCCGCCCGATCGGCTCGTACCTCGGGTGCATGACCGCCAAGCACACCATGACGTTCTGGACCCTGCCCAAGATCGGGTAGCTCGCTGTCCGCCGGCGACTGTCCGCCGGCTGTCCGCCGGCGATTGCCCACCGGCGATTGTCCACTGGCTTACGGCGTGACGTGCGCTGGGCCGCTACGGTTGCTCGGGTAGCCGGCGGCGACCGGCGGCAGGTCCGACAGCGGGAGCAGCGGTGCGGGTTCTGGTGATCGAAGATGAGCGCACGCTCGCGGATGCGATCGCGCGGGGGCTGCGACGCGTCGGGATGGCGGTGGACGTCGCCTACGACGGCACGACCGGCCATGAAATGGCCTTCGTAACCCGCTACGACGTGCTCGTGCTCGACCGCGACCTGCCGGGCATCCACGGCGACGACATCTGCGCCGATCTTGCGGCCGCGGGCACGCTCACGCGCGTGCTCATGCTGACCGCGAGCGGTACGGTCGCCGACCGTGTCGAGGGCCTCGGCCTTGGCGCCGACGACTACCTGCCCAAGCCGTTCGCGTTCGACGAGCTCGTCGCCCGCGTCCGCGCGCTCGGCCGGCGCTCGTCGCCGGTCGCCCCACCGGTGCTGACCGTGGGGGACGTGACGCTGGATCCGGCCAAACGCGCGGTGAGCCGGGCCGGACGCCCGCTCGACCTCGGTCGCAAGGAGTTCGGGCTGCTGGAAGAGCTGCTCAAGGCGCAGGGTTCGGTGGTGTCGAGCGAGGAACTGCTGGAGCGGGTGTGGGACGCGAACACCGACCCGTTCACGACGATCGTCCGGGTCACGATGATGACGCTGCGCAAGAAGCTCGGTGATCCGCCGGTCATCGAGACCGTTGTGGGCGTCGGTTACCGGATCGCGGCATGACGGTCTACGGCTCACCCCACCGTCGCCGGCTCCGGCCGACGTTGCGGGTCCGGCTTGCGTTGATCAATGGCGCGGTGCTCGGCGTCGTGGCTTTGGTCCTCGTCATCGTCGCGGCGACGATCGGTCGCCACCGGATTGCCATGGACATCGTGGTCATCGCGATCATCGCGCTCGCCGGTGTCGCGGCGGGCTACATCGTGGTAGCTCGCGCGTTGCGGCCGTTGCAGCAGGTCACCGCGACCGCGCGCCGATTGTCGGGCGAGACGCTCGACCAGCGCATCAACTACGCCGGCGTCGACGACGAGGTCGCCGAACTGGCCGAGACGTTCGACGCCATGCTCGGCCGGCTGGCGGATGCCTTCGATACCCAGAAGCGATTTGTCGCCAACGCGTCGCACGAACTGCGTACGCCCCTGGCGGTCATGCGTACGGAGATCGACGTGACGATGTCCGACCCGGAGGCGGACGTGACCGAGTTTCGGCGCATGGGCACGGTCGTACGCGACGCGTCCGAGCGCGCCAACTCCCTGGTCGATTCGCTGCTGGTGCTGGCCCGGTCGGAGGCTCAGGCCGGTCGCCGCCTCGTCCGCAAGGTCCCGGTCGATCTCGCGGACGGTGTCACGGCGGCGCTCTCGGCCGTACGCCGGGAGGTCGGCCGCCTCGGCCTCGACATCACCACGGATCTGCGGCCGGCGGCCGTTGTCGGTGATCCGACCCTGCTCGAACGCCTCGCCGGCAACTTGATCGAGAACGCCGTACGGTACAACCACGGTCAGGGCCGGGTCTGGGCGCGTACGGAGACCGACGGCGCGACGGCTCGCCTGATCGTCGGGAACACCGGGTTCGAGGTCGACGCCGGCGACGTTCCGCGGCTGTTCGAAGCGTTTCGCCGGGGCGTACGGGATCGGACCGGTTCCGGTCGCGGCGCCGGACTCGGCTTGTCGATCGTGCGTGCGGTCGCCGACGCCCACGGCGGTTCGGTCCGAGCCGAGCCGATCGAGGGCGGCGGGCTCGAGGTCATCGTGTCGCTGCCGGCCGCCTCGGCGACGCCCGTGGTGACCGGCTCGGCGGCCGTCCCCGTCGCGCCACCCTCGTCGAACGGATGACACTCTTGCCCGGGCAGCTGCGCGGGCGTCCGCCGGCATTGAGCGTCAGCGGCAACGCAACGGCCCCGGCCCAGGAAATCTGCGAGCGCCCCGGGCCGGGGCCGTGACCGAGTCGCGGGTCAGACGTCGTAGTACATCGCGAACTCGTGCGGCGTCGGGCGCAGCCGCACGGGGTCGATCTCGTTCGCGATCTTCATTTCGGTCCACGTCGTGATGACGTCCGGCGTGAACACGCCGCCATCGAGCAGGTATTCGTGGTCGGCTTCGAGCGCGGCGAGAACGTCCGGCAGCGTGCCGGGGACCTGCTGGACGTTGGCGAACTCGTCCGGTGGCAGGTCGTAGAGGTCCTTGTCGATCGGCTCCGGCGGCTCAATCTTGTTCTTGATGCCGTCGAGGCCGGCCATCAGCATCGCCGAGAACGCCAAATACGGGTTGCTCGACGGGTCCGGGACCCGGAACTCGATGCGCTTGGCCTTCGCGTTCGTGCCGGTGACCGGGATGCGGGTGCAGGCCGACCGGTTGCGCTGCGAGTAGACGAGGTTGACTGGTGCCTCGAAGCCGGGCACCAGGCGCCGGTACGAGTTGACGGTCGGGTTCGTGAACGCGAGTACGGATGGCGCGTGGTGCAGCAGACCGCCGACGTACCAGCGGGCGATGTCGGACAGGCCGCCGTAACCGGTCTCGTCGTAGAACAGCGGCTCGCCGCCGAGCCAGAGGCTCTGGTGCGTGTGCATACCGGAGCCGTTGTCGCCGAAGAGCGGCTTCGGCATGAACGTGACCGTCTTGCCGTTCTGCCAGGCCGTGTTCTTGATGATGTACTTGAACTGGTGGAGTTGGTCGCCGGCGTGCAGCAGCGTGGAGAAACGGTAATTGATCTCGGCCTGGCCGGCCGTACCGACCTCGTGGTGTGAACGCTCGACGGTGAAGCCGGCGTCGACCAGGCGGCGCACCATCGCGTCGCGCAGGTCCGAGTAATGGTCGACCGGCGACACCGGGAAGTAGCCGCCCTTGTACGCGGTCTTATAGCCGCGGTTGCCGCCCTCCTCCTCGCGGCCCGTGTTCCACGCGCCCTCGATCGAGTCGATGTAGTAGTAGGCCTTGTTCTGCGCGGTCTCGTGACGGATCGAGTCGAAGATGTAGAACTCCGCCTCGGGGCCGAAATAGGCGGTGTCCGCGATGCCGCTAGAGGCGAGGAACGTCTCGGCCTTGCGGGCGATATTGCGCGGGTCGCGCGAATACGCCTCGCGGGTGAACGGGTCGTGGATGAAGAAGTTCATCGCGAGCGTCTTCTCGACCCGGAACGGGTCGATGAACGCGGTCGCCGGGTCCGGCAGCAGCAGCATGTCGGACTCGTGGATCTGCTGGAAGCCGCGGATCGACGAGCCGTCGAACGCGAGGCCGTCGGAGAAGACCGCCTCGTCGAACGACTCGGCCGGCACATTGAAGTGCTGCATGATGCCGGGAAGATCACAAAAACGGACATCGACGAACTTTACGCCTTCGTCCTTGACGTAGCGCAGAAGCTCCTCGGCATTGGCGAACAACTCGTCCTCCTGAGGGCAGAGCGTGTGGCGGGATGCTGGAACGCTAGGTCCGGGCGATTGCCCTGGCGTATCCCCACTGTTTCCAGCTTGTTACGCAAGCTGTGGTACCTGCGGCGGTCTCCGGGTCGTGGCCAGGG
>DASQPR010000486.1:0-2326 GCA_035643815.1 Micromonosporaceae bacterium
GATCGTGCTCGTCGGATCCCGCCACAGCTCGGTGTTTGCCTCGGGTACGAGATGGCGCAGCATCCGGTCGGCCGTCCACCGTACGGTCGCGACGGTGGGGATGCCGAGCCGTTCGTACACCTCGGCCCGTTTGGCGTCGTAGATCCGAGCAACCACGCGGCTGACGCCGAAATTCTCCCGCGCGAGCCGCGCCGAGATGATGTTGGAGTTGTCGCCGCTGGACACGGCCGCGAAAGCGTCGGCGCGCTCGATCCCGGCGGAGATCAAGACCTCGCGATCGAAGCCCATGCCGGTCACGGTCAGGCCGGTGAATTCCGTACCTAGCCGCCGGAAGGCGTCGGCGTCCGCGTCGATCACCGCCACCGAGTGGCCCCGCGCCTCCAGGCTGTAGGCAAGCGTCGAGCCGACCCGGCCGCATCCCATGATCACGACGTGCACGACACCGATCCTCTCGCCCACTCAGCCACCACTCAGTCACGACTGTTACGCAAAGGGTGCCATGCCGGCCCGGGATTGTGCGGGCGGACTCCCCCCGCGTCCCGGCCCGTGGCGTAGCGGCCAGTAACCGCCCGAGCCGCGTACGGTGGCCGATCACCCCTCCACCGCAGGGGTGTTCGTTCCCCGTACGCTTGTCGTTTGTGGCACGACCCACCTCGCTCGCCAAGCGGCTGTTGCTTGGTCGCCCGTTCCGCTCCGACCGGCTCCAACACACGCTGTTGCCGAAGCGGATCGCGCTGCCGGTCTTCGCCTCCGATGCTCTGTCCTCGGTCGCGTACGCCCCGGACGAGATCCTCCTGACCCTGTCCGTCGGGGGCGCCGCGTTCTACGCCTACTCGTGGCGGATCGCGATCGCGGTCGCGGTCGTCATGCTCGTGGTGGTCGCGAGCTACCGGCAGAACGTCCACGCCTACCCGTCCGGCGGCGGGGACTACGAGGTAGCGACGGTCAACCTGGGCCCGCGGTTCGGGCTCGTGGTGGCAAGCGCGCTCATGGTCGACTACGTGCTCACGGTCGCGGTGTCGGTCTCGTCGGGCGTGGCGAACATCGGCTCGGCCTGGCCGTTCGCTCGCGATCATCCGGTCGGTGTGGCGGTCACGGTCGTCGCGGTGCTCGCCGCGATCAACCTGCGTGGCATCCGGGAGGCGGGGGTCGCATTCGCCATCCCGACGTACGCGTTCATGATCTCGGTCCTGGCCATGGTCGGCTGGGGCTTCGTGCGCATCCTGTTCTTCGGCAACAACCTCGAGGCCGCGTCCGCGAACAACCCGATCGTCAACGCCCATTCGGTGACCGGGTTCGCCTTCGCGTTCCTCATGATCCGGGCATTCTCATCCGGCAGCGCGGCGCTGACCGGCGTCGAAGCGATCTCCAACGGCGTGCCGGCGTTCAAGAAGCCGAAGAGCAAGAACGCAGCTACGACGCTGCTGCTGCTGGGCACGCTCGCCGTCACGATGCTGATCGGCATCGTCGTGCTGGCGAACCTGACCCACGTCCACCTCCAGAGCGCCACCGACCAGCCGGTCACGCCACAGTTAGCACACACCGTGTTCGGAGGCTTCACGGCGGCGTTCTACGTGGTCGTCGCCGCGACGGCGCTGATCCTCATCCTCGCCGCCAATACCGCGTTCAACGGCTTCCCGGTGCTCGGCTCGATCCTCGCGCAGGACCGCTACCTGCCCCGCCAGCTGCACACCCGAGGCGACCGGCTCGCCTTCTCCAACGGCATCCTCTTCCTCGCCACGTTCGCCATCGTGCTGATCGTGGCGTTCAAGGCACAGCCGACCCACCTGATCCAGCTCTACATCGTCGGCGTGTTCGTCTCGTTCACGCTTTCCCAGAGCGGCATGCTGCGGCACTGGAACCGGCTGCTTCGCACGGAACGCGACCGCCAGGCGCGTCGCCGGATGTATCGGTCGCGCGCGATCAACGGCGTGGGCGCCGTGATGACGGGCTTCGTACTCGTCCTTGTGATCCTCACGAAGTTCCTCGCCGGCGCCTGGATCTCGATTGCCGCGATGGTCGTGATCTTCCTTGTCATGATCGCCATCCGGCGCCATTACGACCACGTCGCCAGCGAATTGGCCCCGGCCGAGGAACGCCCGATGCTCCCGGCGCGCAACCATGCCGTGGTCCTGGTGAGCAAGGTGCACCTGCCGACGCTGCGGGCACTCGCCTATGCGCAAGGCACCCGGCCGGACACTTTGTCCGCGGTCACGGTCAACGTCGACGACGCCGACACGCGCAAGATCCAGGAGGAGTGGGAAGCCCGAGACATCACGATCCCGCTTGTTGTCGTCGACTCCCCGTACCGGGAAATCACCCGTCC
>DASQPR010000487.1:0-6411 GCA_035643815.1 Micromonosporaceae bacterium
ACTCGACCTCCGCCATCGGGGGCGATCGCTTCACTTGTGATCGCAAGATATCGGCCGCCGGCGTGATTGTCTCTACCGTTGTAAGGGATTCCCGACCAGTAGTCGGATTCGGCCGGTCCAATGTGGACATAAGTGGCGGAGTGAGCGCTCAGGTGGGCGTCGGGAAGCCGACAAAGAGCAACTGGACCGGCACCCGGGCCGGCGCCGTCGACGTGTCGCCGGCCGCTCGGCGTACATGGCGGCGGGTCAACCGTTCGACGTCCTGCGCCCAATCGGCGATCTCGGCGGCATTCATCGACGCGACGTGCGTGTGCACCGTCACCGCATCGGACCAGGTCGGATCCTGCGCGGCGCGGGTGATCGCGTCCGATGCCGTACCCATCAACTGATCGTCGCGACGGACCCGCGCGTGCAGGCGGGCCCGGCTGCCGCGGACCAGGTCGTCGGCGATGCGTCCGGTCGGCTCCGCCGGGGCCAGCCCGGCCCGGCGCCACGGGCGATTGCGGCCCGAGGCCGCGACCTCTTCGACGAGGTGCTGGTCCGCGAGGACCGCCAAGTGGTACGAGCAGGCCTTCGGTGAAACGCCGAGCAGGCGTGCACTCTCCGTGGCCGTAAGCGTCGTATGCTCGCCCAGGAGCGCGAGGATCGCCCGTCGCGTCGGATGTGCGGTCGCGCGCAAAGCCGCAAGATCGGACCGGCTACCGTCCTCGAAGTCGGCTCCTACGCGCTCGTCGGAAGACATCGTCTGACGCTATCGGAAGATGTTTTCCCATGTCGAGCCGAGCGCCGGTCGCCCGTGTGTCACGAGGCGGCGTGTCGCGAGGCGCCGCGTCGCGAGGAAGCGTGTTGGCCCCTGCGTGTCGAGCGCGCACAGCGGCCAGGCACGATGGGGCGGCCATGACATTGACCGAGCGACTGCCGCCTCCGCCGCCCGAAGGCGACCCCGATGCCGACATCGTCTACGCCGCGATCGAGGCCTGGGCGGCCGACGACGGTCTGCGCCTCTATCCGCACCAGGAGGAGGCGCTTCTCGAAGTCGCGACCGGGGCGAACGTGATCCTGTCGACGCCGACCGGATCGGGCAAGAGCCTGGTCGCCATCGGCGCGCACGCGGTCGCGCTCGCCGGCGACCGCCGCACGTTCTACACCGCGCCGATCAAGGCATTGGTGTCTGAGAAGTTCTTCGCGCTGTGCGACGTCTTCGGCCCGGTCAATGTCGGCATGATGACCGGCGACGCCCGGGTCAATGCCGAGGCACCGATCATTTGCGCGACCGCCGAGATCCTCGCCAACATCGCGCTGCGCGACGGCACCGACGCCGACGTCGACCAGGTCGTCATGGACGAGTTCCACTTCTACGCCGACCCGGACCGCGGCTGGGCCTGGCAGGTCCCGCTGATCGAGCTGCCCCAAGCCCAGTTCGTGCTGATGTCCGCGACGCTTGGTGACGTGACACGCTTCGAACGGGACCTGACCCGGCGTACGGGCCGGCCGACCGCGTCGATCCACAACACCGAGCGGCCGGTGCCGCTGAACTTTTCGTTCTCACTCAACCCGCTGCAGGAGGAGCTCGACGAGCTGCTGAACACGCACCAGGCGCCGATCTACGTCGTGCACTTCACCCAGGCCGCAGCGCTGGAACGGGCGCAGGCGCTGATGAGCGTGAACGTCGCGACCCGAGCCGAGAAGGACACGATCGCCGCGGCCATCGGCAACTTCCGGTTCACGTCCGGCTTCGGCAAGGTGCTGTCGCGGCTCGTACGCCACGGGATCGGCGTCCACCACGCCGGCATGCTGCCGCGGTATCGGCGGCTGGTGGAGACACTGGCCCAGGCCGGGCTGCTCAAGGTCATCTGTGGTACGGACACCCTCGGCGTCGGCATCAACGTGCCGATCCGGACCGTCCTGTTCACGTCACTATCAAAGTTCGACGGCACGAAGACCCGGTTGCTACAGGCCCGCGAATTCCACCAGATCGCCGGTCGCGCTGGCCGGGCCGGGTTCGACACCGTCGGTACGGTCGTCGTACAGGCGCCGGAGCACGTGATCGAGAACGAGAAGGCGCTCGCGAAGGCCGGCGACGACGAACGCAAGCGCCGCAAGGTCGTGCGCAAGAAGCCGCCGGAGGGCATGGTCTCGTGGGGCCGACCGACATTCGAGCGCCTGAGCACGGCCGAGCCGGAGCCGCTCAAGTCCAGCTTCCGCGTCACCCACGCGATGCTGCTCAACGTGATCGCCCGACCGGGCAACGCGTTCGAGGCGATGCGTCACCTGCTCACGGACAACGACGAGGACCGCACGGCCCAGCGCCGGCATATCCATCGGGCCATCGCCATCTATCGGGCGCTGCTCGCCGGCGGGGTGGTGGAACGCCTGGCCGAACCGGACGACGAGGGCCGCATCGTCCGGCTCACCGTCGACCTGCAGTACGACTTCGCGCTCAACCAGCCGCTGTCGCCATTCGCGCTGGCCGCCCTGGAACTGCTCGACCGTGAGTCGCCCAGCTATGCGCTCGATGCGCTGTCGGTGATCGAGTCCACGCTCGACGATCCCCGTCAAGTGCTCTCGGCGCAGCAATTCAAGGCGCGCGGCGAGGCCGTGGCACAGATGAAGGCGGACGGTCTCGAGTACGAAGCTCGGATGGAGCTGCTGGACGACGTGACCTATCCACGTCCGCTCGTCGACCTGCTCGAGTCGGCGTACGCCATGTACCGCAAGGGCCATCCGTGGGTCGCCGACTACGAAGTCGCCCCGAAGTCCGTCGTCCGCGACATGTACGAGCGGGCGATGACGTTCGGCGAGTTCGTCTCGTTCTACGGCCTGCCCCGATCGGAAGGGCTCGTGCTGCGCTACCTGGCCGACGCATACCGGGCGCTGCGACAGACCGTGCCTGAGGATGCGAAGACCGAGGACCTCACCGATCTCATCGAATGGCTCGGCGAGCTGGTCCGCCAGGTCGACTCCAGCCTGATCGACGAATGGGAGCGCCTGCGCAATCCCGTGGAGTCGCCGCTGCTCGCCGACGAACGGCCGCCCGAGGTGACGCGCAACGTACGGGCGTTCCGGGTGCTCGTCCGCAACGCGCTGTTCCGTCGCGTCGAGCTGGCGGCGCTGCACCACTACGACGAGTTGGGCGAGCTCGATGCCGAATCGGGCTGGGATGCCGACTCGTGGGCCGACGCGATCGAGGACTACTTCGACGAGTACGACACGCTCGGCGTTGGTTCCGATGCCCGCGGACCGGCGCTGCTCGACATCACCGTCGGCCCCGACACGTGGACCGTACGTCAGACGTTCGACGATCCAGACGGCGACCATGACTGGGGCATCTCCGCCGAGATCGACCTGGCCGCATCCGACGAGGCCGGCGTGGCCGTACTCCGGATTCTCGATGTCGGGCCGTTGACCGCGGACGCCGCCGACGGGTAGGCGGCGCGGTGGAGGACCGTCACGCCTACAGTCGTCGGCGTGGCTTCCGATCTGTTCCACCGTCTTCCGCCGGCGTGGCGCGCGGCCATCTTGCCCTACCTCGATCGCGGCGTTGCCGATCGGCTAAGCGAATTCGTGCTGCGGGAGTACGCGACGCACACGGTCTTCCCACCGATCGACGACCTGTTCGCGGCGTACCGACTCTGCTCGCCCGACCAGACACGCGTGCTCATCCTTGGCCAGGACCCCTACCACAAGCCCGGGCAGGCACACGGCCTGAGCTTCAGCGTCCGGGCCGGTGTCGCGGTCCCGCCGTCCTTGCGCAACATCTACAAGGAGATGCGCGACGACATCGGTGTTGAGCCACCTCGCACCGGTGACCTCACCCGCTGGGCCGAGCAGGGCGTACTGCTGTTGAACGCGGTGCTCACCGTCCGCTCGGGCCAGCCGGCCTCGCATGCCAACCACGGCTGGGAGCACATCACCGACGCGACGATCCGGGCACTCGATGCGCGTCAGCAACGTGTGGTGTTCGTCCTGTGGGGCTCTTACGCGCGCCGCAAGGCTGACCTCATCGACAATCGGAACCATGTGGTGATCGAGGCCGGACATCCGAGCCCGATGAACCCGAGGGGATTCCTCGGCACCCGGCCGTTCTCGGCCATCGACAAGGCGTTGGCCGAGGTCGGCGCGCCGCCGATCCGGTGGGCCTGACGCCCGGCGGACGTGCCAGGAATCAGCCGCCGCCCGCCTGCATGTGGCGGGCCTGTTTGATCGCCCGGCGGAGTGCCATGGCCGGTGGCCCGGTGTGTTCGATCATCTGGTCGATCCGGCGGGCATGCTCGCGCCGACGATCACGCGTGATGACCGTACGGATATCGGCGACGGCCAGCAGCGCGACGAGCGCGGTGTCCCGTTGGGGCAGGCGGTCGACCGGCATCGGGCCGCGCAGCGCCGCCGTGACGAGCCCGCGCAGCCGCGTCAGCGTACGAGGATCACGCGGGCTGATACGGGCCTGCCGAAGGAAGCCGGCCGGTCGCTCGACTCGGATCCAGCAGCCGGTGAGATCGGCGCGTACGAGTTTCTCGATCTTGCGCTGGTGCACCCAGTGTTGCCACCGCCGGGGTCGGTCGTCGGTGACGCGTCGCCATACCTCTGCCAGCACGGCGTTGCCGGGTGCGTCGCGACCGGCGGCCGCTTTCGCCAGGCCTCCGTCGTCGGCCAGGTATCCGCCCAGGTATAGATCCGTGACGGCGGCCGCACCCAGTAACTGGCCAGCCCACCTTCGGCTCGTGAGGCGGCCGCGATCGCGGTCGTACATCGCGAGATAGGCCCGCCCGGTCAGCGTGTCGGGCAGCCCATCAGACCGTGGCATCGTGGTCATCTCCTTCGACCCGACGTGGCCGACCCGGTCGTCGCATTTCGCTGACGTCCCGCGGCAGCCGGCCGGCGTCGCGCAGCGACTGACGCAACAGAAACTCGATCTGTGCGTTCGTGCTGCGCAGGTCGTCGGACGCCCAGCGGGCCAGTGCGTCGTACACGGCCGGGTCGAGCCGCAGCAGAATGTTCTTGCGGTCGGCTGCCACGTGTGGTCCGTCAGTGGTAGAGCGTGCCGGTGTTGACGATGGGCTGCGTGTCGCGGTCGCCGCACAGCACGACCAGCAGGTTGGACACCATGGCCGCTTTCCGCTCCTCATCGAGTTCGACGATGTTCTGTTCATCGATCCGGTCGAGGGCCAGTTGCACCATGCTGACCGCACCTTCGACGATCTGCGTCCGGGCCGCGACAACGGCGCCGGCCTGCTGCCGTCGCAGCATGGCCTGCGCGATCTCGGGGGCATAGGCCAGATGGGACAGTCGCGCCTCGACGATCGTGACGCCGGCCGGTGCCACGCGCGCGCCGATCTCGATGGCCAGCTTCTCGGTGATCTCGTCGGCGCTGTCCCGCAGCGACATGCCGCCACCATGCGCGTCATACGGGTACGAGTTCGCGATGTGTCGCACCGCCGTCTCCGCCTGGATAGCGACGAACTCGGCAAAGTCGTCGACCTCGAACACGGCCTTGGCGGTGTCGGTGACCTGCCACACGACGACGGCCGCGATCTCGATCGGATTGCCGTCGGCGTCGTTGACCTTCGTCACCTCGGTCTGATGGTTGCGGATCCGGGTCGAGATGCGTCGACGCGTGGAAAACGGGTTGACCCAACGCAGGCCGGTATGGCGCACCGAGCCCGTGTACCGCCCGAGCAGCTGGACCACCCGTGCCTGACCCGGCGCGACGGCGGTCAACCCGACCAGCACGACGATGCCGATCACGATGAGCACGACACCGATCACGATGGTCGCGACGTTCGCGAGCGCAATGAGAACGACTCCGATGATGATCGCGGCGATGCCAGCCCCGAGCATCGGCAAGCCCGCGACAGCCGTGGTCAGGCGCTCGGAGTAGATCGCGCTGCCGCCGCCGGCATTGCCGCGGATCGGGTTGCCGCCCGGTGCCGTGCCGTGGTCCGCGCTCTGCGGTGGCCGATCCTGCGCTAGCGGCTGCGGGTCCGGCGCGCCGCCGGTCGAATCGTCCTGCGACATGCGTCTCACATCCTTCGCTGTCTTTACGGGTTGCGCTCGATCCTATCATAGTGATATCACATTTCTAGCTAACGAATTCTGACCGCGACGAGCACCCGAACGGGGAGGACCGATGGCTCCGGCCTTGGAAATCGACAAGATCACCAAACGGTACGGCGAGGTGGTGGCCGTCGAAGACATGACGTTCGCCGTACCAGCGGGGCAGATCTTCGGTTTTGTCGGTGCGAACGGCGCGGGGAAGACGACCACGATGCGCATCGCGCTGGGCGTGCTCGCGGCCGATGCCGGCACGGTCCGGTGGGACGGCCGGGCGATCGACCTGGATACGCGCCGCAACATCGGCTACATGCCGGAGGAGCGCGGGCTGTATCCCCGGATGCACGTCGTCGACCAGCT